>CAYYBZ010000025.1:0-12793 GCA_964470285.1 uncultured Oligoflexia bacterium | reverse complement strand
CCCCTCATTATGTTGCCGTGCTCATCGGTCGGAAAAGATAATGCTCCAAGGGTAACGCCCTGATAAATTCTCACATTGTTGCCTATATTTGTTGTTTCTCCGATTACGATTCCCGTTCCGTGATCAATGAAAAAGCTTTTTCCTATAGTTGCGCCGGGATGAATATCAATGCCTGTTTTGCTATGCGCATATTCGGTCATTATCCTCGGTAGAAGAGGCACATTTTTTCTAAATAGATTATTGGCTATTCGGTAAATGGTTATCGCCCTGATTCCCGGATAGCTGAATACAATTTCCTGAAAGGTTTTTGCTGCGGGATCTCCGTCAAAAGCCGCTTTAACGTCTCCGGAAAGAAGCTCTCTGATATTCGGCAGACCGTCAAGAAAGTCGAATGTGATTTTCTGGGCCCGGTCGATGCAGTGGGAACAATTAGGCTTTTTTTCCGAACATTCCTGAACCAATGCCCTTGATATCTGGTAGGAAAGCCTGTCAAAAAGAGTATTTGTTTTTAATCCGATATAATAATTCAGTGAGGCCCTTGAAAGTTCTCTTTCTCCGAAATAACCGGGATAGAGAATATCTTCAAGATTCGAAATTATATCTATAACCGATTCTTTTGATGGGATGGATATTGCTTCAACGTGTTCGATTTTTAGTCTTCCGCAGCAGGTTTCTACTATTTTATCAATAACCTTTTTAAGCTTTAGGCGGTATTGCTCACTAACTGAGAATACCTGATCGCATTTTTCCAAATCTTTAGGGTTTTTCATCTTTTGATTCACCTCTGAATATAAAAATTTTTTAAGAGCGTATTATCCCGTAATTTTTTGTTTTATTCCCTTTATAAACCAGCCGTAATTGAAGTCTTTATCGGGAAAAGTTATTATTGAAATGTAATTTTCAATTCGATCTATCTTAAAATAAATATGATTCATTTTGTAAAACAGAACATCGAAAAGATAATAATGCTCTACTGAATGACTTTTCAGGTTCTTTAACAGAGTATCGAGAACTTCCATTGATTTACTCTCAGACCAGTATCTTAAAAGACAGTATGCATATTCGCCTTTGTCTTTGTATCTTGCCGTAACGCCTTCGTGTATGTCCTTACTGGAAGTGAAAAATGTTTCGGGAGAAAAGCTGAAATAACGGTTGAATCCTACAGGACCCTTTATCAGCTTTATTGAGTCCTTGTTAAGCCCCTTTTCAGGTAAATACTTAACGTAAAATGGAAGGGGCTTGTGACGGCCTATGCTTTTTGAAATCATTCTCGATAGTCTTTCCATGCTTCTCATTGTTCCGGGTAGCCTTCCCAGTGAGACCATTTTCACAAAGAAATTTGACTGCCAGAATACGATAACGCTGGATGACTCAATTGAGCCGTCTCCGACTTTAAAACTTTTTACTGAAGGAACCTTGCTTACAGTAAAAAGGCCGTATGCACTTTTATAATCGGTCATTTTATATATTTCGACAGTAATAATCTCACCTGCTTTGTAATATGATGTCACCAGCAATCCCTGAACGCCGTATTCAAGATAGAGGTTTTTTCTCTCTTTTAGGTATCTGGAAACGGTTGATTTCGAGTAAAAATCGGGGTCTTTGGAAAGCACAAGGTTAATCAGGTCTCTTTTGTTGGGCAGCAGGCTTCTTAGCTGAAGTTCCTCTTTCCCTGCACCGAATGATTGCGGACATATAAAGCAAAACAGTATGATTGTTTGAATTATCCTTTTAAATTTAAGCATTGTTATTACCCTTTTAGCTAATGAATTATAGCAGGAAAGACTAAAATTAAAAAACGTGAATTTAATCCTTTAATTTGAGGGTTTTATATACATAAAAGTTCATATATAATACATATTTCTTTCCATGGGAGTTTTTAAATGACGAAAAAAATTATTATTGAAAAAGCGTACAACAACAAAGAATTTATACACAGCCCTGACGGCAGAATTATAAGGGTTATAAGTGAATTCTTAGAACCCAAAAGGAGGCTGCGAAAATATAATATTAAGGATACCATAGTATTTTTCGGTTCGGCGAGGGCTAAATCAACTCATGAGCTGCAAAAAGAACTTAGTGGATTTAAAAAGGATGAAAAAACGGTCGGTAAAACGAAAAGACCGCTAATACAGAAAAAAATCAAAGAGCTTGAAAGCATTAAAAACCTGTCAAAATATTACGATGATGCCGTAGAGCTTTCAAGGCTTCTAACCCGCTGGTCACTAAACCTTAATCACTCAAAACGTAGATTCATAGTGGCTTCAGGGGGGGGAGGCGGAATAATGGAGGCAGCGAACAAGGGAGCTTCACATTATGCAAAAGGTAAAACTATAGGATTTAACATAAGCATTCCGCATGAGCAGGTTGCAAATCCTTATATAACACCGGAGCTTAATTTTGAGTTTCACTATTTCTTTATAAGAAAGTTCTGGTTTGTTTATCTGGCTAAGGCTCTTGTTATTTTTCCCGGCGGATTCGGAACCTTGGATGAACTCATGGAAGTTTTAACCCTCATTCAGACGGATAAAATAAAGAAAAAGATTCCCATAGTTATTTATGGTCCTGATTACTGGAACAAAATAGTTAACCTAAATGAACTTGTCAGATGGGGTGCTATCGACAGCTCTGACCTAAATCTTTTCAAATTTGCAAAAACACCGCAGGAAGCTTTTAAGTACCTGTCTTCACAGCTTAGAAAGTTATACTTATGAGAGATATTTGTTTACTTTTAGAACTTTATCTAAAGTGGCATAAATACAGCTAAATTCATAATTTTATTGACTTTTCAGGCCTATTCTGGCTTAACATGTATTCCTAAAATACATTATTATATAACGCTTGGGGGTTATATATGAAAAATATATATCTTGATCATAATGCAACTACTCCTATTGACAGGGAAGTTTACGAAGAAATGATACCGTTCCTTAAGGAGTTGTACGGGAATCCCTCAAGCATTCATTGGGCCGGCAGACTTGTTAAAGGATATATCGATACTGCCAGAGAGAAAATAGCCGCCTTAATTGGAGCCAGGCCTTCCGAGGTAGTTTTCACTTCATGCGGTTCGGAAAGTAATAATCTTGCCATTAAGGGTACCTTCTTCAGAAAAAGGCAAAAGGGTAATCATATAATTACATCGAAGGTTGAGCACCCCTGCGTGATGGAAACTTGCAGATATCTTGAAAAGAACGGTGCGAAAGTAACTTATCTAAATGTTGACTCAGACGGTCTTCTGGATTTGAGAGAGCTTAAAAAATCCATAAGAAAAGAAACGATACTAATTACACTGATGCATGCAAATAATGAAACGGGTGTCCTTTTTCCGATAGAAGAAATATCTGAAATAGCAAAGTCAAAAGGGATCACTTTCCATACGGATGCAGCTCAAACGGTTGGCAAAATTCCGGTCAATGTTGATGATCTGGGCGTTGATATGCTTACAGTGGCGGGTCATAAAATATATGCTCCAAAAGGAATAGGCTTTCTATATGTTCGTAAAGGCACGAGGCTTACAAATCTTGTTCACGGAGGACATCAGGAAAGAAACCGCAGGGCCGGTACGGAAAACACCGCGTATATAGTGGGACTGGGTAAGGCATGCGAAATAGCCAAAAGAGATTTGCCCGTTTACAACGCAAAAATAAGAAGCTTAAGAGACAGGCTTGAAAAGGAATTGCTCTCAAGAATAGATCATTCATTGCTTAACGGTCATCCGACAAAAAGAGTTCCTTCAACCTCAAACATGAGTTTTATGTATATTGAAGGCGAAGCAATTTTGCTGGGTCTCGATATGTACGGTATAGCAGCTTCAAGCGGTTCGGCATGCAGCTCGGGTTCTTTGGACCCTTCCCATGTTCTTCTGGCCATGGGTTTTTCGCATGAACAGGCACACGGCTCCATAAGACTGAGCCTGGGGAAATCCACGCAAGAGGAGGATATAGACAAGGTAATTGAAGTTATGCCCGAAATAATCGAAAGGCTTAGAAGAATCTCTCCACTTTACAGCATGAAAGAAAAGAGGGCGGTATAATTATGTCTGACTATATTATTGAAGCTATACCCGTGGGACCTTTAATGACCAATTGCTGTATTTTGGGATGCAAAAAAACGAAAAAAGCAATTGTGATAGACCCTGGCGGAGATTTTGAAATCATTAAAAACCGTATAAGGGATAATGGACTGGTGCCCGAGTTCGTCGTAAACACTCATGCACATATAGATCACATTGGAGCCATTGGCGATATTAAAAAAGAGTACGGTATTAAATTCGGTTTAAGCGAAAAAGATCTTCCGGTTTTAGATTCTGCTCCCCAGACGGCTTCTCTATTTAATCTGGATAACATAATTGTTCCAAGGGTTGACTTCTATCTGAAAGAGGGAGATGTAGTCGAAGCCGGGAATTTAAAGTTAAAGGTAATTGAAACTCCGGGACATACAAAAGGCAGTATATGCTTTCACGGGGACGGGTTTTTAATTGCCGGAGATACTCTTTTTAAAAATTCAATAGGTAGAACCGATCTGCCGGGAGGATCCTATGAGGAAATATTTCATTCAATAACCAAAAAATTGCTGGTTTTGGATGATACTACCGTTGTTTATCCAGGTCATGGCGAAACAACTACAATAGCTGAGGAAAAATTATTCAACCCCTTTATTAAACAAGGCAATCAATAATCCGCATGAAAAGAAAAAACAGAAATATCGCCGGAATTATCATTATCGCCGCCGTTTTAATGTTCCTGATTACGACAAGCATAGTTAAGTCGTATAAATATTATTACACCGTAGACGAGGCTTTGGGAAAATATAACGTTTTAATGGGAAAAGACATAAAGATAGCCGGCGATGTTAAAAAAGGCTCGATTTCGTCTAAAGGGGTAGAATCCGGAGTATATTTTACAATCGTAGGAAATGAATCGGAGCTTTCGGTCAATTATAACGGTCAGGTCCCTGATACGTTTAAAGAGGAGATCCCTGTTGTTCTGGAAGGCAGACTGGGGGAAAATTCATCTTTTACCGCCGACTCGCTGCTGACAAAATGTGCATCCCGTTATGAGTCGAAACTTGAACCCTGAATTATCTGATGGAGTGACTAAATATTCATGCTTGCAGATGCCGGAAATTTTTTCCTTTCAGTTTCTTTAATAATAATATTTTACGCATTTCTAATTTCAATCATAGGGCAGGTAAAAAACGTTCAAGTATTGAAAAAAACATCTTTGATCAGTTTGCACATTGCTTCATTAATGGTTGTATTTTCTTCACTCTGTCTTATTGCAGGCTTTTTGTTAGATGATTTCCGCATGGAATATGTATTCTCCTATTCCTGGAGCGGTCAGGCGTTGCTTTATAAAATTGCGGGATTTTATGCAGGAAGAGCCGGTTCCCTTTTAATGTGGGCTTTAATTCTAACGGTTTTTTCGTCGATGTATGTTTTCAAACTGCAAAAAAACAAAGATGAGGATCTGTATCCTGTAATCTCAATTCTTGCGGGACTTGTCCTTTTCTTCGCAGCAATGCTTGTTTTTGAAAACAATCCTTTTAAATCATTTGATTTTAAGCCGGCTCAGGGGCAGGGAATGAACCCTCTTTTAGAAAATATTTACATGATAGTGCACCCTCCTGCGCTTTATCTCGGTTTCATCCTTTTCTCAATACCCTTCGCACAGGCTCTGGTCTCGCTTTATAAAAACAGACATGACGGCCTGTGGATTGAAAAGACAAGATACTGGATTATCTCTGCATGGTTTTTCCTGGGTCTTGGAAATGTTCTGGGCTCTTACTGGGCCTACATTGAACTCGGATGGGGCGGATATTGGGGATGGGACCCCGTTGAAAACGCCTCTTTAATTCCGTGGCTTGTTTCGACAGCCCTCATACACTCAATTATCGTTGAGAAGAAAACGGCAATGTTCAGGATATGGAATTACTTTTTGATTTTCGTAACTTTCATACTGACTATTGTTGCAACATTTCTTACAAGATCCGGAATTGTCGAGTCCGTTCACGCATTTGCAAAATCAAAAGTAGGTAACTATTTCCTGGGTTTTATAATCCTTCTTTGTATAGTTTCATTCGGACTGATACTTGCCAAGTTTAGAACAGTTAAGAGAGATAAATTTATTGAATTTTTCTCATCAAAAGAGGCATTTTTTGCAGGGTTTAACATTATTATGGTCTTTTCGGGGATTGCGGTTCTCTTGGGAACTTTAATGCCCGCCATAAGCGAGATGCTCGTCAGCAAGAAACTTACTCTTGAACCTTCTTATTACAACAGGGTGTTTTCTTTTATCGGTATTCTACTGTTGTTCGGTTTAGGTTTCTGTCCCCTGGTTAAGTGGCGTAAGAGATTTAAAGAAATATTAAGTTTTGAAGTTGTTTCATATGTCGTTATTATTGCCGCCTGTTCAATAATAATAATTGTTACCGGAGAAAACTCCGTTCGGATGGTTCTTTCTTACTCAATGAGTGCCGGTGCCCTGTTTACTACTTTTTACATTATAATTAAACGTATTAAAAATTTTCCTGAGAAAAAGTCAGGAGCCTTTGCATATATTCTTTCAGTTTTGACTGCTCAGGGAGGAATGATTGCTCATGTAGGTGTTATAATAATGCTTTTCGGGATTACGGGTACAGCAAAGAAGGTAGAGATTGAGAAAACCGTACAAAAGGGGCAAAAAATAGCTATTGAGCAGTACACGGTAAATTTTAACGACTTCCATGTCTTCCAAAAGGACCGCAGGGAAATGATTATAGCGGAGTTTGATATTTCACTTGATAATAAAAAACTCAAAACCGTAAGAACCGCTAAATTCTTTTATATGCCTACTTTAGAGGGAATGGAAGAACAGACAACAACCGAAATGGGAATTTATTCATCTCCCAGAGAAGACATTCTTTTTATACTTCTCGGTTATGATGTGAACAGAGGGATTGCGAACATAAAAATTGTGAAAAACCCGTTGATAATGTGGTTGTGGCTTGGCTGCACATTCCTTTTTATCGGTACGATAATAGGACTTATGAAATATAGAAGGAACTATGAAAATAAAAGCTAAATTCTTAACAGCGTTAGTAGTTATGGGTTTTATGTATGCAGCATCTGCCGCAACCTTCCCTCAGATGTCCGATACAAAAGCAAAAAATGCTACTTTGATGGTGATTGTTGCCAAGGTATCCAAAGATTCCGGAACTGCCAAAGCCGACAATACAAAAGTTGTTCTTAAGGCTTTTGAAATGAAAGCCAGCGAATCACCGAAAGAACTCGCAAGTTATTCTGCCGTTACAGATGAAAAGGGAGAGGCTTTTTTTAAGAAACTACCTTTTAAAAAGGATCGCTTTTACGTAGCAAGCGTAAAAGAAAACGGCATGGAATTCAAATCCGAACCGTTGCTTCTATCCGAACCGGAACCGCTTACCCAGATTACGATCTTCGATGTATCAAACTCATCTGAAGCAATAAATGTTTTAAAGAAACATATAATCATAGACAGCTATGCCGGCGATTATGAAAAACAAATGCTTAATTTTTCTGAAGTTCTTATAATCCAGAATGAATCCAACCTTGTTTTCAAACCTGACAAAAAAAACAAGATTCAGATAGGTCTCCCCGCTAACACAGGCGATCTGAGATTTGAATTCGGTGTCCGGGCAGAAGACGTTATTTACAGAGAAGGGGACGGCTTTTTCTCGATTTCTACCGCAGTATATCCCGGCCATTCGAATATGCTCAACCTTGGTGTAAATTATTCGGCTGAATTAAAAAATGGTACTTTTAATTACAGGCAGGAACTAAAACTGCCGATTTATTCTACCGTAATACTTTTAGGTACAGATAAACTTGATATTTCAGGCTCAAAAGTCATTTTCTCCGGCGAGAAATCGTTCGGTAATAAAATTTACAGACAATTTCAGGCGGATAATTTAAAAAGAGGCGAAATTTTTGAGTTTGATATTGCTTTAAAGAGCACTAAAATAGATTTTGGAAAGGTTCTTGTGATTATTCTTCTTGTTTTGGTAGCAGCTTTTGCAATAAGTTCTCTTTTTATCTGGAGAAAAGATGCCTCTTCTAAAAGTTGATAATCTGACAAAAATATACGGACAATTTACCGCCCTTAAGGAAGTTTCCTTTAATTTAGAGCAAAGTACTACAACTTATCTGTATGGCAAGAACGGTGCGGGTAAAACAACCCTTTTAGAAATATTATGCGGCCTTCAGAAATCTTCGCAGGGCAGGGTTGCAATTTTTGACGAAGATTTACTCTCACAGTCGGAAAAAATTTATAAAAGGATAGGGGTTTTATTCACGGATTCATTCCTCTATGGCGATTTAAGCATTGAGGAAAATTTAATATTTTTTTCAAGATTACATGAGGTTAAAGACCCGGAGGAAAAAATAGATGATATGCTTCGCAAATTCAACCTCGCTGATAAAAGGAGATCTTTAATCAAGCACCTTTCAAGCGGTCTTGAAAAAAGAGCCGGTCTTGCCAGAACCTTTCTTCCCGATCCGGAACTGCTAATAATGGATGAACCGACTTTAGGTCTTGATAGAGATTCAAAATCCGAGGTAGTAAAACTGATCAGGGAATTTACATCGAGAGGGAGGAGCCTTCTGTTCACAAGCCACGATATAAACTTTGCCAGAGAACTTGCCTGTTCCGTGCTTTATCTTGAAGAGGGAAGACTTGTTTTTGAAGGCTCTTTTGAAGAGGCAAAGAATAAAGATTACATTGAATTATGACATTAAGTTTATGAAATTACTCAAGAATACATGGTCTTTATTTGTTAAAGATATATTGCTGGAACTGAGGACCAAAATTACCTTTACTTCTGTTATTCTTTTTTCTTTCCTTGTACTTTTAATATTTAATTTTTCCTTTAAGCTGTCAGCCGGTCAGATTGATACTTATGCCGCCGGAATTCTGTGGATTACAGTTTCTTTTGCAGGGGTACTGGCATTAGCCAGAATATTCGACCATGAAAAGATAAGATGGCCCTTAAAAGGTGTAATGACTGCTCCTTTAGACAGACTTTCAATATTTCTTTCTAAATTTATGATTCATTTTACGTTCATGTTTTTAATTGAAATAATCTGTCTTTCACTTTTTATTTTTCTTTATAATCCTGCGTGGGGATTAGGTATTGTTTTTAAGATAATGGCAGTGTTTTTGATTTCTTCTGTGGGTTTTTCATCTTTAGGGGTTCTTGTAACATCGATGCTTTTTAATGAAAGACTTAAGGACCTACTGTTGCCTCTTCTGTTTTATCCCCTGATAATTCCTCTTATTATCTTAGGGGTTAAAACAACCAATCTTGCTATCGATGGCGGCAGCCTTTCGCTTTTGATTTATATCGGCGGATATGACCTTATATTTTTTATAGCCTCGGGCATGCTTTACGAATATATCCTGGAAGGCGATTAGGAGTTAAAGTATGGTAATCATTAGTAAATATGCGAAGATTTTTCTTGTTTTAGCATTAATTCTTTTGTGCATTGATCTGATAATTATTTTTGCTTTTACACCTCAAGATATTACTCAGGGTATAATTCAGAAAATCTTTTATATACATGTTCCATCGGCTTTCTGTATGTATATCGGTTTTTTTCTAGGAGCATTATACTCGGTTGTTTACCTTATAAACAGGTCAGATAAAAACGATCTTATCGCCTACTGTTCAATTGAAGTAGGATTTGTCTTTGCCTGCTGTGTCCTTGTTTCGGGACCGATATGGGCAAAAGGAACATGGGGTAAATTCTGGGATTTTGATCCCAGACTTACGGCAACTCTGGTTGTATGGTTTATATTTTTCTCATATCTTCTGATAAGAAAGTATTACGGAAACTCTTCAAAAGGAAAGCTGTTCTCGGCAGTTATCGCGATAATAGGGATTTTGGATGTCCCCATAATTCACTTTTCGGTTAAGCTTTGGAGGGGAATACATCCCAATGTAATAGGTAAAAAGGCTTCTAGCGGCGGTCTTCCGAAGGAAATGGCATATACTTTCATATTCTCAATAATTACTTTTATAGTTATTTATTTTTATATGTTTTTGACCAGGCTAACCAGGGAAATAAAGCTGCAAAAGGAAAGGATTTAGCTTTGAAGCTGATATATCTGATACTGGCATACGGTTTTATATTCGGCATTCTTGCAGGGTATATGGTTTACGTATATTCAAAGAAAAACAAGACTTAAAAGAAACTGTAAGAGAAATTGATTGAGGCCGAGTTTGCGGTTTTTGCCAGAGGGTTTTCGCTGTCGCTTAGAAAAGAATATTTAATCTCGCCTTGGGCACAGTCTGCAATCTTGAATTTTAGGCCCGTTGAAGCCAGAAGCATGTTTCTGCTTTTATCGTTTATGTTTGCTGAATCTATGCCGTTAGCTCTCATAAAGCCGCATTTTACTGAAAAATACATGTTTTTCAACAGCATGCATTCATATACGGCGGAAGCCTTATCTCTGAGGCATGCTTCGTAAAAACCTGCAACATTCGATTCATTTACAAGGCCGTGATTAAAATTAAGTGTCAGTTTCGAGAAATTGAACAATTTAACTATTGATAAACCGTAATTAAGCGCATGCTTTTTTATGGAGCTGTCCGGTAAGGAAGCGAAAGATGTCCCAAAATTTAAATTAACATTCAAACCCCTCGCAAAGTTTTTCTCGTAACCTGTAAGAAAAGAGGCATTCTTAAAAGTTTTTTCGAAATTGCCGTAACCTCTTTCCTGAAGGTAATGCCTTAATTTTGATGCGTTAATAAAAAAGTTTAAAGAGTCGTCAACGCCGCCAAATAATGACAATTTTGCATCAAAGCTTTTTTTATTAACTGAATGGGTTTCTTCGCTTGAGGACACGCTGATGTAATTCTTGGAAATGTTCATTCTTAAAAGTGATGAATCTGAAAAACGGTACTCAATCTTTTGAAGCTTTTTAAGTTGGGCATAGTTATCGGAAAAATCCTTTATATAAATGTAACCGTTTTTATCCGGGTTGAATTTACCGGAAGAGGCATAAGGATCGTATCCGAATTCAAAAGATAATTTGAGTTTGCCCTTTTGAATATTTCTTGTGAACATGTTGAAATTTTTCAGGCTGTCTAAGTATTTATCCGGGTTTAAAGCATTAACCCGCTCATAAATAGCGGTTTTGTAATGATTAGTATTTATCATCGCGAGATTTGATTCTGCGCTATGTAGGCTTTTAAAAGGTAAAATCAAAACAATGGCCGCATATATTCCTAATGGCAGCATTTTGCTCAAATTGTGCAAATATTTAGCTGTTATTTTTAAATAATTCATCATTTAAACGACTAATAAATAAAATAAATCTGTTAAGTCAATAGGTTGTGTTTATGACTAATGTAACTAGATAAGTTAATATGCAAGTAGGATGCCTTATAGGCCAATTTTATTTGACTATTGCTTATTATCGTCTATTTAATGAATAGTTTAGGTATCTTTCATTTCCCAATATCGACTTAAGGAGATTTAAAAATGCGAATCGATAAAACGGTAAGTGACGCTGTTATTGAGCTTATAAAAAGAGTTTCTACCGTTCTTCCAAAAGACGTTAAAGACGCAATAGAATCATTTGAAAATTTAGAAGAAGAAGGTTCAAGATCTCAAAATGTTCTCTCCCAGCTTCTGGATAACGCTGCGCAGGCGTCCAGGGACATTACGCCTATATGTCAGGATACCGGTACCCCGGTTTTTTATGTTCATTTTCCCGCTAATATGAAACAGATTGAGATTCAGCGCGCCATTATCAATGCCATAAGAATTTCTACTAAAAGAAGTTATTTAAGACCTAATGCAGTTCATTCGGTAACGGGCAAAAATTCGGGTGACAATACCGGTGTAATGTTTCCCTATTTTCATTTTGAGCAGTGGGGGAAAGATCATTTAAAAATTAATCTTCTACTGAAAGGCGGAGGTTCAGAAAATGTTTCTACTCAATATAAGCTGCCCGATTCAAACCTGGGAGCAGGAAGGGATCTTGAAGGAGTAAGAAAATGTGTTGTAGACGCGGTGACTAAGGCGCAGGGACTCGGATGTGCCCCCGGGATAATAGGAGTAGGAATAGGTGGTGATAGAACGGGCTGTCATTCTCTGGCAAAGGAACAGTTATTTAGAAAGCTAAACGACGTTAACTATGAAAGGGACCTGGCAGATCTTGAAAAAAGACTGTTAACTGATCTCAATACACTTGGAATAGGGCCTATGGGATTTGGAGGAAAAACAACGGTTCTTGGTGTTAAGATAGGTCACAGACACAGGCTACCTGCTTGTTTCTTTGTTTCTATTGCGTATCTTTGCTGGGCAGCAAGAAGAGGCGGACTTACGATAAAGAAAGGAAAGGTAAAGTATGATTAATCTTGAACTTCCCGTATCCGAGCAGGAAATACGAGAACTAAAAGTCGGTGATGAAGTGGAAATATCAGGGTTGATGATAACAGCCCGTGATGCCGCCCACAAATATATGGTTGAAAAAAAACCGGCCGACCTAAAGCAGATTTTGAGAGGCAGTTTCATTTATCATTGCGGACCTGTAGTAAAAAGAGAAAGAGGAAAATGGAAATTTGTTGCCGCAGGACCGACAACAAGTATAAGAGAAGAACCCTATGAAGCAACGGTAATACAGAATTATGAAGTCAGAGGCATAATAGGTAAGGGAGGAATGGGCCCTAAAACGCTTAAGGCCCTAAAGGACTTCGGGGCCGTATACTTACATGCGATAGGAGGTCTTGCAGTTACATTGGCCAAATCTGTCAAACAGGTTGAAGACGT
>CAYYBZ010000024.1:9744-13070 GCA_964470285.1 uncultured Oligoflexia bacterium | reverse complement strand
AAAATCAACAGCCCTTAAAAGATATTTTTCGCAATATGTAGCATCATATAGCTCTAAAAGTCCGTAAATGAAAAATGCGTAATCATCTAAGTAGCCTTCTATTGCGCTTTGAGAATTCCTATATCTGTGAAAAAGCTTTTCCCCTTTTGCAAGTTTTTCAATCACGAAATCCGCTGCTCTCCGGGCTGCAGTCGAATATTCATTATTATTAAAGACTTTGGCTCCTAAAGCTAAAGCTGCGATCATCAACCCGTTTAATTCGGTAAGTATTTTATCGTCTTTCATAGGCGGTGTTCTTTTCTTTCTTTTTTCATAGAGCTTTTTATTGATGAGCCTCAGTTTTTCATTTAACTGATCTTTGGATAAACCCGTCTTTCCTGACAATTCCTCAAAGTTTTTTCCCATAAAAAGAACATTCTCACCTGTTTGCAGCCTTAAAGCTTCATCAACAAAGTTGCCTTCCGTTTTAATGTTGTAGAGATTAAAAGCAATTGGCGAATCTTTACCAAGACTTTGCTCGATTTCATTTTTGGTCCAAACATAAAATTTACCTTCCTTACCTTCGCTGTCCGCATCAATCGCCGTGTAGAATCCTCCCTCAGGGGAAGTCAAATCCCTTAAAACAAAATCAAATATCTCATGCGCCGTTCTCTTATAAAGTTCATTTTTGGTAAGCTGATAGGCTTCGGTATAAGCCATGGCCAGCATGGCCTGATCGTAGAGCATTTTTTCAAAATGGGGCAAAACCCATTGCCTGTCTGTAGAGTAGCGGTGGAAGCCCCACCCCAAATGATCAAAGATACCGCCCATTCTCATGGCAGTTAACGTTCTTTCAACAACTTCCAGAAATTTAGCCTTTCCGGTTCTTTTAAAATATCGCATTAGGAATAAAAGATTATGGGGTGAGGGGAACTTCGGGCGTTGACCAAATCCGGCGTATTCTTCATCATAAATTCTCAGAAAACTTTCTGCAGCCAGATCAAGAATTTTACTGTCTAAGATGTCAACAGTATCTGAATTTACCGTCTCACTTAAAGCTTTTAAAATCTTGCCTGCCGAATCTTCGAATTTTTGTCTTTCGTTTTTCCAAAGCTTTGTGATTCTCGGTATTAAATCAATCATACCCTGTCTGCCGGGAACGCTTTCCCGGGGAATATAAGTTGCGGCAAAAAACGGCTTTTTGTCAGGCATCATTAATATGTTGAGAGGCCATCCGCCTGAACCTGTCAACATCTGACTCACTGTCATATAGACATCATCAATATCAGGCCTTTCTTCACGGTCTACTTTTATGTTGATAAACGATTCATTCATAAGTTTCGCGATTTCCTCATCTTCGAAAGATTCATTTTCCATTACATGGCACCAGTGACATGTTGAATAACCTATTGAAAGGAAAACCGGTTTATCTTCCTTTCTGGCCTTTTCAAAGGCTTCATCCGACCATGGATACCAGTTAACAGGATTTTCTGAATGTTGTAAAAGATAGGGGCTCTTTTCATTTGCCAATCTGTTTTTATTTTTCATTACAAGTCCTTTTGGGACATACTATTTTGGATTGAGTTTATTTTAAAGACAAAATTTGAGCTTCATGTCTAGCAAACCGTATTTATAAGAAAAATCCGGATAATAAAAAATATTACCCGAGCGAAACATCCAGAAACATCATAACTGTGAAGCCAAGTATTGTGCCCATAGTAGCAATATCGGTATTCCCTTCCCTGTGGGACTCGGGGATAAGTTCTTCAACGGTAACGAATATCATTGCTCCGGCCGCAAAACTTAATGCATAGGGAAGAATTGATTGCGAGGTCATTACTATAAGAGCTCCCGTTAAACCTGCTATCGGTTCAACAACACCTGAAAGCTGCCCGTACCAGAAACTTTTCAATCTGGACATTCCTTCACGCCTTAAGGGCATTGAAACCGCTGTCCCTTCCGGGAAGTTCTGAATTCCGATTCGTACGGCCAAAGCAATTGCTGCGCCTAAAGATGCTGACGGCAAATTGTAGGCTATTGCCCCGAACGCAACGCCGACCGCCAGTCCTTCAGGGATATTATGAAGGGTTATGGCAAGAACCAGCAGTACGCTCCTTTGCCATGAAGTTTTTATTCCTTCCGCTTTTTCCCTGGGCATATCCATATGAAGATGGGGAAGAATTTTATCGACTATTCTTAAGAAAATTCCGCCTCCCATAAAACCCGCAACCGCAGGCAACCAGGGGGTAACTCCCTGGTTTTGCGCCATTTCTATTGCAGGTGCCAGTAGTGACCAGAAACTTGCGGCTATCATAACCCCTGCTGCAAATCCAAGCATTCCGTCAAAAAGCTTTCTATTAATGTCTTTAAAGGGAAATACCAAAGCAGCGCCGGCCGCCGTCATAAACCAGGTGAAACATGTAGCCAGCAGAGCCTGAACTACCGGGGATAAACCTGTAAACCAGTCATACATAGCCCATTCCTCCTAAGAAATTTAATATAAAAATCTATACAAAAACATAGCCATTACAAGAAAATTTTCCAAATATTCGAAGTATTAGGTAAGGTTAACAGTTCATGAAACAATTTATATTGACAAATATATCATTATATTAGTATATTCTAATATAATAATCTACGGAGCAAAAAAATGGAAGAAAAATATGAAAGGGCATCGAACTGTATAAAGGCTTTAGCCCACCCCATAAGATTAAAAATCATAGAAGCCTTAAGAAAGGGAGAGAAAAGCGTTTCAGAAATCGAGGATTTTTGCGGGAACTGTTCCCAGTCAAATATTTCTCAGCATCTTTCATTGATGAAATTAAAAGGCATCATTAAATCATCTAAAAAAGGGAATCATGTTTTTTACTCTATTTCTAAAAAAGATATTTATAAAGCCCTGGATCTCTTGGCAGGTCTTTTTTGTAAAGTCTAACAAAATATAAAAAAGGAGTAACATAAAATGCTTAAAATCAAATCGAGTTTATTAACTTTTTTATTTTCAGTAACACTCATCTACTCGAATGCCTTGGCCCAGGAAAGCAGTCAGAATAAAATAAGTCTTTCCCTTTATAAAGCTTATGAAATGGCTTTAAAAAATTCAAGCGCATTAAAAGCGGCGCGCTCTGCCGTTGAAATCGGAAAAGCAAAGCTCAAACAGGCAAATTCAATGTTCATGCCCAGAGTTTATTTCCAGGAAACATTTTACAGAACAAATGATCAGGTGGGTGTTTTCGGTTCTAAACTAAGACAAGGTGGATTCGGACAGCAGGATTTTGATGTAGCAGCCCTGAACAACCCGGATTCAATAAACAATATGGAATCAAAAATAAGTCTCAACATGCCTC
>CAYYBZ010000024.1:866-9734 GCA_964470285.1 uncultured Oligoflexia bacterium | reverse complement strand
TTATGCATAAATCCGCTAAAAAAGGGTTTGAAGCTTCCAAATATGAAGCCGTTTATGCACAGTCAAACATTAAAAAATATATAGCCAAAGTATACTATGGAATAATTTCAGCTGAAGAATCTTTAAGCCACATAACTGAGGGTGTAGTTCAGCTGGAAGATCTCGAGAACTCTTACAACCTTATTCAGGCACCTAACAGCGCTACGACCACGTGTTTTTTACTCTCACAGGCGACAAAATATGCTCTTGAACAGAAGGCCCGACATGTATCCACCGAAATTGAGATTCTTCATGAAACCTTAAAATCGCTTCTTGAATTACCGGAAAACGCCCTGGTTGATTTAACCGACTCAATTAACGAAAATATCGATCTTAAAGCCGTTTCAAATGAAACAGAAACTTTAAGACCGGATATTGCGGGCCTTTCATTGAATCTGGAGGCTATAAAGTATCGGAAGAAATCCATTTACTCGATGATGGGGCCGAGAATAGATTTCTTTACATCTTATGCATATAACCATCCCGTATGGGGCTCAGGTGCGGATGCATATCAGCTCGGCTTTGTTCTCACTTTCAACATTTTCGATTATTCTAAATACGGCAAACTCGGTGAAACAAAAGCAATGGAAAATCAAATTAATTTTGCTTACAGAGAAAAGATAAAAAACAACAAAACCGCAATAGAAAAGTCACAAAAAACCCTAATCGGTAAAAAGGAAGAGTTAAAACTTGCAAAAGCTTCATTCGGAAAAGCGGATGAAGCACTTCAATTTGCCAACTTAAGATATAAACAGGGGTCATTACCGCTTAAGGATCTTTCAGATGCTATTGCCAGATGGGTTGAGGCAAAAGTCAATGTTGCACAGGCCAGATATAATTTTGTAAATTCCCGTGTCGATCTTCAATTCGAAAGAGGTGAGCTATGAGTGAGATTCCTAAAAAGGAAAAGAAAATAGGTATATCCGGCAAAATTGCCGACATGTTCGTTACCTCGAAACTGACACCGCTTCTGATAATAACAGCGATTCTACTAGGATTTTTTTCGGTATATATAACACCGAAAGAAGAAGAACCTCAAATCATAGTTCCCATGATTGATGTAATGGCTCCGTATCCCGGAGCAAGCCCGGAGGAAGTTGAAGAGCGTATCACTACACCTCTTGAAAAAATGTTTTTCGGCATTGCCGGAGTAGAATATGTCTACAGCATATCAAGACCTCACGGAGCATTAATAACCGTAAGGTTTAAAGTAGGATCACCCCTGGAAGAAAGCCTTGTGAAAATTCATCACAAGGTAATGGAAAATGCCGCTTCAAGACCGCAGGGAGCAATGCAACCCATGGTAAGGTCATATACCATTGACGACGTTCCCTTTTATGCAGTTACGCTTCACTCTAAGGAACTGAACGACTTTAGCCTAAGAAAAACAGCACTTGAAGTTGAACGATATCTCTCAGAAATACCGGATATCTCGGAAATTGAAGTAATAGGAGGAAGATCAAGACAGGTAAGAGTCATTCCCGATCCGTACAAAATGAAAGTTAAAAACGTAACCCTTATGGAAGTTATGGGGCCTATTATGCAAGGCAATGTAAAGGGTCCGGTGGGAACCACAAAGGATAGCTCTCCTGAATATGTTGTGGAACTCGACGAATTCATCAAAAATGCGAAAGAGCTTTCACAGTTTGTAGTCGGATTAAAAGCCGGCAGAGCGGTCTATCTTAAAGATGTTGCAAAAGTAATTGACGGACCTGAAGAAAGAAAAGAATACGTTTTATTCGGCAGCAAAAAAGGGCATCTCGAAAGCGCCGTCACATTGTCACTTTCAAAGAGACCTGGAACAAATGCAACGCTTTTAGCCCAAAAGGTTCAAAACGAACTAAAAAGCATGAAGGGATCTTTAATACCCGGGAACGTTGAATTCACAATTACCCGCGATTATGGAAAAACAGCCCAGGGAAAATCGGATGAATTAATAAAACATTTACTCATAGCCTCTCTTTCAGTGGTAATTTTTATTGCTTTAGCGCTGGGTATACGTTTCAGCATGGTTGTAGGCATTGCCGTACCCGTAACACTGGCTCTTACTCTTTTGATATATTATCTTTTCGGCTACACGTTAAACAGAGTAACTCTCTTTGCCTTAATATTTTCAATAGGTATTTTAGTCGATGATGCAATCGTGGTGGTTGAAAACATACAAAGACATTTTAAAATATACAAGAAGAAAAGAACTTTTCGCGAAATTGTAGTTAGGGCCGTTAATGAAGTAGGAGATCCTACCATTCTTGCAACTATTGCCGTAATTGCCGCAATTCTGCCAATGGCCTTCGTTTCAGGTCTTATGGGTCCTTATATGCGACCTATTCCTGTAGGTGCTTCAATTGCGATGATCTTTTCTCTGATAGTCGCCTTCGTAGTATCACCCTGGGCCGCCATGAAAATGCATGCAAGGCAGGCGCATTCAAATGACCCTCATGATGAACATGAGAGTGAAGGAGTTATGGGCAGATTCTACAGAAAACAGATGAAGCGTCTGGTTGAGAATCGATTATATTTTGCCGGGTTTTTCATCTTGCTGATTGTACTTTTTGCCGGTTCGCTCTTTCTTGTCTACGGAAAGGCCGTTAAGGTAAAAATGCTGCCCTTTGATAATAAAAGCGAGATGCAGATAGTAATAGATAAAGACGAGGGCTCAACACTGGAAGAAACTCTGGCTGTTGCCGGTGATATGGGGAAATATCTGAAATCTGTTGAAGAAGTTACGGATTATCAAATTTATGCAGGGACCAGCGCTCCTTTCAATTTCAACGGAATGGTAAGGCATTATTTCATGAGAAAAGCTCCTCATTATGCTGATATTCAGGTCAATCTCACCGATAAACATCATAGAGAAAAAGATTCTCATCCGTTGGCTAAGGAGATCAGACCACAACTTGTAAAAATTGCGCAAAGACACGGTGCAAGGGTAAAGGTTGTGGAAATACCCCCCGGCCCTCCGGTTTTATCGACTATGGTTGCAGAAATTTACGGTCCAAGCCTTGAGGATCAAATTTCTCTGGCCTCAAAGGTAAAGGAAATTTTTGAAAACGAACAAGGGGTTATAGACGTCGACTGGATGGTAGAAAAACGCCAAGAGAAATATATGCTCAAAATTGACAGAAAAAAGGCCTCTTTGATGAGAGTTAATTTAAACCACGTATTTCAGACCGTTCACTCAGCTTTTCAGGGTTTTAATGCAGGTGTGTTTCATGCCCCTTCTGAAAGAGAAACTGTTCCCATATGGATACAACTTCCAAGAAAGGAAAGAAAAGATATAAGTGCATTATTGGAGCTCAATATAATGTCGATGGACGGCTCACTTATACCTCTTAAAAGATTTATGAGTGTTGAAAAGGATTTTGAACAAAGAGCAATACATCATAAGAATTTAAAAAGAGTAGTTTACGTCATAGGCGATCTGGCCGGATCGGAAGAAAGCCCCGTCTATGCCATAAACAGCATGAATGAGAAAATCAAGAATTTAAGCATTGCAGGTCAGGAAGGTCTGGAGATATATTCGAATAAATACCCCGATTATACCGATAAACTGAGCATGAAATGGGACGGAGAATGGCAGATAACATACGAAGTTTTTCGTGATATGGGTATTGCATTCGCACTCGTATTAATTCTTATCTATGTTATCGTAGTAGGATGGTTTCAGTCATTTATTATCCCGATAGTAATTATGTTACCGATACCTCTTTCATTGATAGGAATATTCCCCGGGCACATGATGCATGGAGCATTCTTTACCGCAACTTCAATGATTGGATTCATTGCAGGAGCGGGTATTATAGTAAGGAATTCGATCATACTTGTAGATTTTGTTGAACTTAAATTACGGGAAGGATCGACCCTGAAAGAAGCTGTAATTGATGCGGGAGCGGTTCGATTCAGACCTATTTTACTTACTGCAGCTGCCGTTGTAGTCGGTGCTTTTGTAATTTTATTCGATCCCATTTTTGAAGGATTGGCTATAAGCCTTATTTACGGTGAGGTTGTAGCAGTATTACTCTCCCCGGTAGCAATACCGCTGCTTTACTACAAGATGAGCGGTAAATCGAGAGAGAAACTGCTTAAACCGGTAAATGTTCAAAAAAATATTACCAGTCAGGAGGAAAAATAATGTCAAGTGAACATATAATAAGAATGATGGCCGGCACATTCATTTTATCGAGCCTGGCCCTGGGATTTTTTGTAAATCAGTGGTTTTATCTCATAACGGCTTTTGTAGGACTAAATCTTTTTCAGTCCGGCCTGACCAAATGGTGTCCGGCTGTAGGAATAATTAATAAACTGGGTATTGCAAAAAACAAAACGGTTAAAGGAGAATAGATATGAAATGTAATGTTGGATCAACAGATAGAATCTTAAGAATTCTTTTTGGCATGCTTTTATTCGGTCTTGGAGTTTATTTCAAAAACTGGTGGGGTGCTTTAGGTATTGTACCTATAATCACTGCTCTAATAGGGTGGTGTCCGGCTTATGTACCCCTGAAGATTTCGACTAAAAAGGAAAAGAAGGAACAATAAACATATGGAGGCTTTATGGATTATCATTTTACCAGGACAATGGATATTTCCTTCGAAGATGCCGTTGATAAAGTTACCCAGGCTCTAAAAAAAGAAGGATTCGGAGTACTGACTCAGATCAACGTAAGAGATACACTTAAGAAAAAACTTAACGTTGATTTTAAAGAATATCTGATACTCGGAGCATGCAATCCTGAATTTGCATACAAAGCTCTTCAGAGCGAGGATAAAATAGGAACAATGCTTCCATGCAATGTTATAGTCCAGGAAAGCAGCACCAAAATTGAAGTTTCTGCGATAAACCCCATCGCTTCAATGCAGGCTGTAAAAAATCAGTCTTTGAGTGAGGTGGCTAAAATAGTTACGGACAAACTAAAGAGAGTTATTGAAAGCATTTAAGAGCTCCGAAATCGCAAAGTGTATTAATCACTTTTTCTTAATTTCTCTTACAATGGCCCACATACCTGCAGGTTTGCCCCTGCCGTTTTTTATCAGATAGGTTGTAAGCTCAACAGGAATTGTTTTTCCGTCCTTACGAATATACTCCTTTGTGTAAATATCCGAATAACCCCTTTTTAAAACCTGGTCTTCAAGTATATTCAATTCCTTTTTATGCCAGTGCTTGGGAGTAATATCTTTGTAGGTAAGGGTATTAAGCTCCTTTTCGCTGTAACCCGTAAGTTTTTTAAATGCGTTGTTACACTGTGTAATTGTCCCGGAAATGTCTACAGTTGCAACACCGTCCGTCATATTCTCGTAAAGTTCTCTGTATTTTTTTTCCGAATTAAGAATTTTTACTTCCGTATTCTTTCTTTGCGTAATATCTTCACCTGAGCCTAAAAGTCCCAGGATATTTCCATTATCGTTTTTCAAAACGGTAAAATTCCATGACAGTATTTTCTCCTCTCCCAACTGCGTTATTATCAAGGTTTCAAAATCTTCAGAGCCTTCTTTCAGACCCTCAATAAGTTCTGAAAAATGATTTCTGAAAGACTGTCTGGAATTTTCATGCAAAAAGTTCTCGGTAAAACTCTCTCCTATGATTTCTCTTTCTTTTAAACCGAATATCTGGCAGCCTTTTTTGTTAAGCATTCTCAATTTACCTTCAAAATCCAGCATCATTATTACGGTTCCGGCTATGTCAAGGTATCTCTGTGCTCTGTCTCTTTCCCTTTTAAGGGCATCTATTGCTCTTTTTCTTTCCGTAATGTCCCTGAATACACCGAAAGCTCCCTTATAGTTGCCCAGACTGTCGAACTGGGCGGTACATGTAACCAGGATACATCTTTTTTTTCCGTCGGGTCTGATAATTTCCAGGTCATAAGAACTTTTTTCACCGACTCTTCTTTTTTCAGTCTGATCCTTTACTTCATCAAATCCGTTTTTCGACGTGAATTCCTCAAGGCTTCTGTCAAGGAGTTCCCCCTCGCCTACACCGAATAATTCCTCTGCGGCCGGATTGGCAAATGTTATTATTTCATTCTCATCGACAACGGCAAAACCTTCCCCCTGATTTTCAATAAGGATTTTATATCTTTCAAGTGTATTACGCAAAGCTTCCTGGGCATCTCTCTTACCTGAAGTCTCAACAGCAATTCCTACTACCTTTAAGAATTTTTTGGTTTCGCTGTATAAATTAGTGGAATTCCAGTTCACCGAAACCGGATTAGAGTTTTTATCAATTAAATCAAGCTCGTAGTCCGTTACATCACCGTTTTTAATCTGTTCGTATATTCTGGATATATCATGTCTGTTCTCTGTGCTGCAGAATATATCCCACCAGTTTTTTCCGATAATCTCATCGGGCCCATATCCAAGAATCTTTGTAACGGTTTGATTAACATATACCGTTTTCCCATCGGGGTTTAATTCGCATATAATTGCAGGTAAACGGGGTATGATCTCTTTACATAAAACTGCCGGAACAGCTTTTTCCTGAGAGGTATTTTTTCTTTTTGACGGCATTTATCCCCTCTTCTGTGGCTCTAGATACTATTCTCTATATAACATTACATGATAGACCTGCAAGTCAAATACCTAAACACTTAATATGTTTAATGTTTTTGATTGGACTGCGTTTAATTCCGATTTATTTTTAATCTTTTTCCCTTTTAAATCTGTAAGATAAAAAATATCCTGTGCCCTGTTACCTACCGTTGAAATTTTAGCAAAATGAATTCTTAGTCCTATTGAAGTAAGCACACTTGCAATATCATAGAGAAGACCCAGCCTGTCTTCTGCATAGACTTCAAGAATTGAAAAATCACCTGAACTGTCATTGTCAAATCGTATATCGGGTTTTTTAAAAGGTTTTATGGAATCAAGAATACTTCTTCTTTTTTTAAGTTTTGAAGAAATAATCTTTAGAAATTTCTCTCTGGATTCAATGGATATTTTCAATAGATTATTGAAATCTTTCCACTGTCTTCCTTCAGGACTTAATTTAACTTCCTCAACACCCTCAGCAAGGAATGAATCAATGGCATAACCTTCATCCGATGAGAATATAAGCGCGCTTAAAATGTTTATTTTTGAAGCGGAAAAAGCGCCGGTCAACACGGAAAACAAACCGGTAAAATCCTTCATGCAAACCGTAATTTTTGAAATTTCATAATCAGGGATAACCTTAAAATCGCATGAAAACCCTTCCGACTTAACACCGGATACCATTTGAAAATGTTTTTCAATATCCATTTCACTAAAAGACCTGAAGTAACTTTCCGGGAATGAATTTATAAATCTTCTGAAATCTTTTTTCTTACTGTTAGATGATATTTTGGAAATCATAAGCCGCTTTAAAGATTTTATTTCTTTCCCGAATATCCATTTTCTGTATTTTCCCAGAGATAAATGATCTATTGCCTTATCGTAGAGGTCTTTTAAAAGAAGATTTTTCCACGCAGTAAACGCCTTTCCCTTATCGGCCACACTTCTTAAATCCGCGAATGTTAAAAGATAAAGCAGCTTAAGGCGTCTTGTATTTCCGACCTCACTTACGAAGTTATTCAGCATAACCGGATCATCAAGATTTCTTCTTTGAGAAGTAATCGGCATTAAAAGATGGTTCTTCACAAGGAAAACTATGTTTTCTCTTTCTTTTTGTTTAAACCCCAGCCTTAAACAAACTTTATCGGCAATTTTACTTCCGGCTAATGAGTGATCTACTCCCTTGCCCTTGCCTATATCATGTAAAAGTACAGCAAAACTAAGAGTTACAAAATCATGCGGCGTTAATGAACAGACCAAATCAGTCAAAAACGAAAAGTCATTCTTATATTTTTTACTCTCAAGCCCTTGAAGTTCCTTGATTGCCATTAAAGAGTGGGCATCTACCGTATATGCGTGGTAAACATCATGCTGTACTCTTGCACGTATACTTTTGAATTCAGGAATCAGCTTAATCAATACTCCAAGCCTGTTCATTCTTACTAGAGTTTCGTAGAGGTTTGACAGGTTCTTGAACATGCTTTTAAAATCTGACAGAGCTTGCATATCCAATTTAATTATATTCTTACTCTTAACGGACTCCTCTATCATCTCCTTAAGATAATCATGAAGACCGAGATTCATTTTCTTTGAAATACAAAAAGCCCTGACAATATTCGCAGTATTTTTAACGAACTTTTTTTCCGCTGTTGCAATCAGGAATCTGTCTTTTTTACCGAATACGCCATCTATTCTTTTTACCGTCTGTGTTGATTCATTCCCTGTGTTCTCTGATATTTTGTTCATCATTAAATCGCAAAACGAATCGACAATTTCAGCTGACCTGTAATAGTCGCTCATCATGAGCTCTGTGGAAGTTGAATGTCTTTTTTCGGTGTATCTCTTCTCTAATGCTATTTTTCTTTGATATTCAAAAATCAATCTTTCATTTCTTCTTAAACTTAAAAAATGAAGTCTGTGCCTTAGGTCGAACACATAATCAAGAGCCTTCGAAAAATTTTTTATAGTGCTCTGTTTTATCAATCCTCGTCCGGCCAGTTCTGAAAATTTTTGCGCTGCATAAGCTGTTTTTAATAGCCATAAAGAAGTGTGGTAATCTCTTAATCCGCCTCTTCCGTCTTTAAGGTCGGGTTCCAGGACATATACCGAATCCCCCTGTCTCTGGGTTCTTAGCTTTCTCATGCGAATCATCTCAGATAGGAATGCCCGGCCACGTTTGGCAAGAATCTGGGTTATATAGTCATTTCTAAAGATTTCGAAAAGCTTTTTAGAACCCGTTATATATCTGGCATCAAGAAGTGAAGTAAAAACTTTCATGTCCTTTAAACACAAAGATAATGATTCC
>CAYYBZ010000024.1:0-856 GCA_964470285.1 uncultured Oligoflexia bacterium | reverse complement strand
CTCAACCGTTCTTATACTATAGCCGATATCGATTTTACTGTCCCATAGGCTGTAGATAAGGTTTTTAATTTCCTGTTTCGGCATCTCGTCAGGTTTTACCAAAAAAAGTACATCGAGATCCGAAGAAGGGAAAACTTCTTTTCTGCCGTATCCTCCCGTCGCAATTAAGCAAAGTCGGTTGGAAAGACCTGCTTTGATATCTTTTTGCAAGATAGATTTGAGTATTATGTCGCATCTATTTGAGAGGTACTTTGATAATTTAAGCCCCCTGGTTTTACCTGCATGAAAATCTTCAATAACTTTAGCGCCTGATCCTTTATGTTCCATTAAAATATTCAGCATAAACACATACCGGTAAAAATCATCTTGACGGTTTCTTTTCAGGCAGGTAGCTGTAGCCGGACATGGCAACCGGATTGTTTAAGTATGCCCTGATTCCTTTGGCTATGCCTTTGGCAAGAAGTTTTTGATAGCTTTCGGAGCGCAATCTTTTTTCTTCCATTGGATTACTGATATATGATGTTTCGATTAATACAGCAGGTGAGTTTGTTCCGCAAAGCACCCAGAAAATTCCCTGTTTTACACCCCTTCCCTTAATCGACCTGTAACTTTTTTTAAGCTCCCCAATCATATTCTTTTGGATTGAATCGGCCAGAGGTATTGATCTTTTAGCATCATAGTTTTTCTGCAATGAAACAAACGTGTATGACAGAAAATCCTGAGTTTCCTTTTTCTTCAAAGCCGCCACATAATCCTTTGTGGAATAGTTTTCCATAAGTGCTGTCATTATAGAGTCTTTATCATCCGTATCACCCAGAAAATAGGTCGATATTCCCCTGACATCTCGATTTTTATG
>CAYYBZ010000023.1:0-13389 GCA_964470285.1 uncultured Oligoflexia bacterium | reverse complement strand
ATAAGTGATTATGACGCGTGTATCTTCATTACATAAGGTTCTGAGTTCTTCCATTGTTCTCTGAATATCGTAAAGATTGCCCAGTACGTCTGAAAGAATAATAAAATCGAATTTTTCCTTTAAACCCGTGTTTGACGAGTCCATTACGAGGAAATTGCCCGAGGGGTAATTTTTTTTTGCTTCCCCGATCATCTTGGCAGAAATATCTATTCCGACCGCCATTGATGCCCGGCAGGATTTTAAAAGCGATGCTCTTCCGCAACCGATTTCCAAAACCTTTTTATCAGGCGGGATTACATTAAATAAAAACTTTTTTAACTGTCTGTAATAATATGAGCTTTTGTTTTCCCAGTAGCTTCTCTTGGCAGCAACAGCATCAAAATGTTTCTGGATTTTTTTGTAATACATGACTTAAGGGAAGAAAGTAACATACCAAGTATCTGAATTCAAAGAGTTTAACATTAAATTAAAAATTCTTGTAGAAAGTATGCGCGCTTGCTATATTCAAAATAAGTACTGGTAATTCTTAATATTTTAACCTCACTTGAGTATTTTATGGGTAAGGAAAACCGAAGGCAAAAGAGAATTGACTTAAATATTGACGTAAATGTCGCTCATGAGAGCAAACTTCAAAAAGTATATTCAAAAAATTTAAGTAAAGGCGGAATTTACCTAAGCGCGGATGATATGATACCGGTGGGAAGCAAGGTTAATCTGACATTTTTTATCAAGGAACTTGACAGAGAATTTAAAATCAGGGCCGAAGTGGTTCATCATCACAAATATGATAACTTCACAGACGAGGGGACAATGGAGGTGAGCTACGGTATGGGCTTGCGATTTGTAGAAATTTCCAGAGACGATCAGAACATAATCGATAAATTCATAATAGGAAAAGAACTTAAAAAAGGAGCTTAAAAAGTGGCCGTACAAGCACCTCCAAAAATAGATGCGCAGACACAAAAGGATAATACAGCTGAAGATGTTAAGCGGTTTATAGCCGCCAAGTTTTCAATTGTTTACATTATCACATGGGAAGATGTCCGCTTTGAAAGACTTTTGGAAACCATAGCTAAAAAAGGTTTTTCGACTCCGTTAAAGTTTGCTACGTGGTCTATTACTACCGGACTTATTTTAGAAGGGCAGGCTGTCCCAGATACAAAAGATCCTGAAAAGGCACTCGATTATTCAATAAAAAGTAAAGAGCAGGTTATATTTCTTTTCAAGGACCTTGATAAACACATAGAGGATAATCCCTCTATTATAAGGAAAATGAGAGATGCCTATCAGGCGATGAAAACAAATTTCAAAACGATTTTTATAACCTCTCCTTTGATGAATTTGCCTGATGAATTAAGTAAAGAGGTTTCGGCAATGGAATTTAAGCTTCCTTCAGCCCGTGAGATTGAAGCTGTATTCGAACAGGTTCTTGGTTCCTATAAAAATCTCAAAGTAAACTTAAGCGATGATCACAAAAATGATTTCATAAAGGCCGCTGTCGGTTTGACAATTGATGAGGCAAGAAGCGCATTTCAAAAAACTTTTTTAGGTAAGTCCACACTGGAACCAAAAGATATTCATACGGTTTTGGAGGAAAAGGCAAAAATAGTTAGAAAAGAGGGCGTTTTAGAATACGTTCCTGTCAGCTACGACATGGAAGAAATAGGGGGACTGGATAATCTTAAAAAATGGCTTGAGGCAAGAACGCGATTTTTCTCAAGAGAAGCCCAGGAATTCGGATTAACGGCTCCCAAGGGTGTACTTTTGACCGGAGTATCAGGTTGCGGAAAATCCTCATGCGTTAAGGCAATTGCCGCTTACTGGAGGCTTCCGCTTCTAAGGCTTGACATGTCAAAGATTTACGGGGGAGTAGTGGGCAATCCGGAAGAGTCCATGAGAAGGGCCCTAAAAACCGTTGAGGCCGTTGCCCCGGCAATACTCTGGATAGAAGAAATTGAAAAGGGCGTAGCCGGTTATTCTCAGGGTGATCAGGGAGTGACGGCAAGAATATTTTCTTCATTTTTAACATGGATGCAGGAAAAGGAATCAATCGTTTTTGTTGCCGCAACCGCAAATGAAATAAACATGCTTCCGCCCGAGCTAATGCGAAAAGGAAGATTCGATGAAATTTTCTTTATCGATCTGCCGACTGAACGTGAAAGAGTAGAAATTTTTAAGGTTCACTTAAGGAAGAGAAAACATGATCCTGAGAAATTTGATCTTTCGAATCTTGCAAAATCCACGAAGGGATTTTCGGGTGCCGAAATTGAGCAGATTGTAGCCGGCGCACTATTTGATGCTTATAACGAAAAAAGACCGCTTAATAATAACGATCTTTACAAGGGAATAGGTAAAACAGTTCCTCTTTCAACTACCATGTCTGAAGCTATTAAAGGCATCAAAAGATGGGCCGATACCAGAGCCGTAAGGGCAACGGATAAAGAATAGATATATGTTAAAATAGAAAAACTTGCGTCAGTATGAAAAAATTGCGATTAAAGATTCCAACAATTTTACAGTCAAACAAATCATGTTTAACGCATTTTTAGCAATAGACCTAAAGAATATATTAACATTCGTTATTTAGACATAACTCACTGACAATAAAGCAATAAAAAATGACTTAAAGCGTAAAAAGACCTTTACAAAAGTAACGCCTCGTGTTATAGAGCATTTGCTTAACTTAATATCTTTATAGTTATTGTGTAAATGCGACTTGCCATACCCAATTAGGGTGGGACAGGAAGTTGTCTAAACCTGTGAATATCTATGCTGATAACGTTTAACATGTTGATATTGCAGTGTAATGAATGGGAATGAATTTGGTATGGTTAGTGCAAGTAAAGTGAGATGAGAAACCGGTTTTATTAAGAAAAAGGTTTGGAGATGAAAATGAACAAACAAATAATAAGAAAGATTGGCAAACTGATTATAGCTGGCGTTTTTCTTATGGTTTTTACACTTGGTTGTGAAGACAACAAAAAAAGAAGAAGTCCGAGCTATTACGGTACCTACGGTTCAAGAGGTACTAACCCTAACTACACGGATCCATACGGTACTCAGGGACAGAATTTTGATCCCAGAGGCGGAATGAGCCCGATGAACATGGGACCCGACGGCGGAATTAACGGAGATCCCAGATTAGGCGGACAACCTGGTAATATGGGCCCTGGAAGAGGAACGGGACCTGGCAATGTTCCTTTAGGACCTCTGGCAAGCGATACCTATCCTTACGTAATAGATTTAAAAACTGAATCCTGGAAGCAGAACTGCCAGGGTAAATGGGATCATAACTTTGACGGCGATTTATACTGCGATGAAGAAGATCTTGATCATGAAAATTATAACGGATTTAAGGTAGGCGGAATAAGGCTCAAATCTGAGGATGTTACATTCACAAAAATTCTTGATAACAATAAAAATGCAGATTTTAACGATCTTTTGCACAGCTGCTTTGCAAATGCAGGTACAGTCGAAGGCGGAGGAGCGCAGAATCCGGGGAATTATGACGGCATTACATATGCATGCAATAGTAAAAGGCTTAAAACTAAAAGAAGCGTAAGAAGTGAAAACGAATACATATATGTTATCTCAGGTTCTGCCGGTCAGGCGGGTAACTGGGGAACAAAAATTAAAAACGAATATAAGTCTGGAAGCGCCATGTATTTCCCGGCGGAAGAGGAAGCGGGGCACCGTGATTCTACAAAAGGCAACAAACTTATCGAGGGAAGTAAAAACAACGGAAGATTTCCCGGTATGGCCGCGATAGACAACAAATACAGTTATATGATTTGCCATTCTGGATGGTTTACGAAAGACCCGAACTCATCTGAAACATCATTTAAGATTCAGAACTCCGGAAGCAGGGCTGATGATGCCGTATTTATAAGAGATAACGGCGCCGTGGTTGCCTATTCTGTTAACAAACACTGGGACGGCTTTTTCGGTAACCTAATTCAGAAGATTGCAGGTTCGGGTAAAAAGAACGCCCTTGAATTTTCGGTTACCGACTCAGATCCGCATTTACTCGAGTTCTGTTTTATGAATGAAAGAATTGCCAGCTCTTCAAAGAGCGTTATAGGAACCGGTATAAGTATAAGAAAAGATGCAGTGCAGGGTGAAGTTAGAATGTGGGTAGATACAGATGATGAAAACTACGGATATGAACCTATAAATCCCAAATACTTTACCGTAGTGGCGCCTCACGGAAGAGGAGTTGAAAGCATACAGAGTTTAGAGCTTTTAAGATTCTCAGAGGGCGAAGAATCATATTACAGAGGCGGAGCGGGTTCGGAAGATCCCGATAAGGCAAGACTTATCGAGATACTTGAAAAGCTCAAAGACTCATGTTCAGGTTCGGCTACGGATTGCATAGATCCTGAAAACATAGATGCAGCCGATCAGATGGCCGTAATAATTCTTGGAATCGATGAAAAAAATCCCAAGGTTACACCTGAGAGCCTTGCCAATATGAAAATGGTTATTCAGAAAATGATAGATAAGTATAACGTTGCTCTGGATAACTATAAGGCAGGCTTGTCAGTGGAGCTTGAAGAACTCAAGCGTAGGATTGCAGAGCTTAAGGCGGTTTTAGCCAAATTAAGCCTTCTTAAAGTGACAGAGGAGCCCTTAAAGTAATTTAAAACTGAACAGTCATGGAGGTTGGCCGCTCTTAACATGGAGCGGCCAAATTAATAGAGTAAAGATACATTTTGATTTTTAAGTCATGGAGGACAAAATGATAAATCTACGTAGCATAAAAAATCTTATAATTGTTTTGGGGATTTTAGTTTTGTTGATTCCTGCGTATTCAAATGCACAGGATAATTGCAAAGCCAAAATTCAGCAGTTAATAGATTGTTTAAGCGAGGAAGGCACTACTGTCGATGGATGCCTTGACGCTCTGACACAGCAGCAGGCAAAAGCAATAATTGTCTGCATAAGCTGCACACCGACAAGTCAAAGGACACCTGCACTTGATGCGGTTGAAGAGCTTTTAAAAGCCAAAGCAGAAATTTATTCCGATGTTGATGCTTACAATGATGCTGTTATATGTACAGCAGATAATTTAGAAGGAGAGATAGCCGCATTAACCAGAGAAATTGAAGGCATTGAAGCTGCATTAAATGACGGCAGCGGACATCTTTCACTTTCAGAAGACGGTAATCCTGTATCCGGCGGTGGGTCTTCTTCGGGAGGTTCAGCAGTTAATATTCCGAAAGGCGATGTCGTTTATCAAACAAAAATACTTTTTCCCGAAGGTGCAGACGTTTTTAATAAGGAAAATCCCGGCTTAAATCAACAGGAATTTGAGGCACCGGAAGTCAAAGATAGTTTCAGAGCTATGGATTCCCAGTATTGGGAAAAGATTAAAGCCATAGTGGAAGCTTTTATGAATGATTATGAAATTCCGAAAAAATTAGTTTTAATTCCGCATGGTGACGGCTTTTGTAAGATGCTTGATAAAAAAACCATGGAACTGGCAGGCGGAAATAATTCAGAATTTATGAGCGGATCAGGCTTCCCGCCGACCAATATATGGGCGATGCTAGTAAGGGAAGACATTACATCATTAACCAATTCTGTTTGGCTTGATGATATTCATGATTTTGATTCTATGAAGGGGGCTGTCTATGCCGGTGGAAAATATTTTAACAATAGCGAAAGATACGTTGAGATAAAAGTAGTTGTTTTAGATGAAGAGACTATCGAAACAAGCGATCAGATTGATGAGGCGCTTAAGCGTCAGGGTGCAAAGCCCGAGGCTCCTGTTGCTACGGGATCTTTTGATTTCTTCTTTAGCAGCGGAACATCACCCAGAGATGCTTCTTTCAACGAAAACGTTGATAAACTGGCGCAGACAATTAATGCGGCTTATAAGAATGAGCCTGTAAAGCTGCTTGTCAGCGGATTCGGTGATAAAGGAAGCCAGGCAGGGAATTTAAGTGCCGCAAACAAAAGATTTAATTACGTAATCAATGCCCTTAAAGGCAAAGTAGACGCATCAAAATTTAAAACTATTCCCAGCACAAAGCTCAGGGCAAGACATTGCACGTTTACAACGGAAATTGACAACGGCGGTGCAAACGGGAGCAGAAAAATTCAAATAACCATTAAGCAGTAAGTGCTGCTTTTCATTAATAGGAGAAACGAAATGATTAGCATAATTAAAAGGACTCTGTTTATTTTGCTTCTGACATCTTTAGCAGTTTTAACTCTACCGGTGGACGAAATAACGGCTCAGGAAGACGAACTGATTGAAATCCTTGATGACATTGAAGATAAGACTGCTGAGTATGACGGAATGATTGGAATCACTAATTCCCATGCAGAAAGTTTGGGCATTGACCTTTCCGGCGAAATAGAAGGTCCGCTGGATAAAGATACGGTTGAAAACCTTTTATCTTCATTAAAGAAGGTCAAAAACGTATGTCAGGAAATTTCCGGTCTTTACAACGATCTTGAAGCCGGGATTGAAGATTACATCGACGAATTGGAAAATTCAGGCAGCGAACTTGCCGATGAATATTATGACGGAGCCTTTTCCGGCGGAATAGATGATTACAGGTCATTAGCCCGAAAATACGCATCGTGGATTACGAAATTAGAATCAGTTGAAACCGGTGAAATTGCGCAAGAACCTCAAACTCCCCAAATTCCGGAAATAAATACTGAAATCCCTTTATTGGAAATAGATGATGAGTTAAAAAATCTTAAAAAAGTTGTTACAGAAGATTTGTCCGAAGTGGAAATTGCCTTTTATCATGAATCAAGAGGATTCTGGGGTCTTTGGGGGCTTACAGGCTGGCTCGCAGACAGAAAAGACGGAATAATTGACGGTAATAAGGAAACCCTAATAGACAATCTTGAAGCCAGACGCAGAATATACATGGGTGAAGAGGGCGACAGGGAAAGCGTAAAGGTAAAACTTGATAAAATATTCTCCTCAAAGAAAGCCGTAAATGAAGGTATTTCTAAAGGCGGGAACCTCTCAGGTGACAAGGATTTCACAAGAGAAATGGGAGATGTTGAAAAGACCGTCAAGGAATTGGACAGGATGCTTGTTAAGGTTGCAGAGCATAACGGCGAGATACTCAGACTTCTAAAACAGAGAATTGAAAGGGTTCCACAGGATAGAAAGCATGCGCTTGATCTGTTTCATACCGATGAATTCCTCAACAATGAAACGGTTACAGAAGGACGTAAGATGCTTAAAAAGGCTCTGGAAAGTCTCAAAAAGATAAGCGATTCTCTTAAAGATAAACAGTCTTTCGGCGGTCCAATCAGTTCTTTGATTCCGCCTGAATTGCCAGGAGCGATTAATCCCGAGGCACCCGGTAAAGCTGAAAAGATGCCCCCTGTTGCTGATCCGGGAAATGTGAAAAAGATTTACTTCGGTGAAGAAGGAAATTTTGTAGACGACCTTGGATCTTTAAGTGTTATCGGTGAAGTGGCTAACGAATTCTTTACGTGTAACGGCTGCACATCAATTCATATAAGGGTTTTTAAAACGGAAAATGTAAAAACGGCCATGGCCGGGGAAGCGGTTGATGAATTAAAGATCTCTCTTATAAGACAAAACGTTTCCCAGGATGACATCAAAATTGATACTAAGGTTTACATGTCTCAAGAGGAAAATTCATTCCTGGCATTAACTGTTGAATGAATGGTTATATTTTATAGTATGTAAATTTTTTAAGGAAATAAAAATGAAGTACGATAAAAAAATATTCAAAGGGTTATTCGTTCTGACAATAGGAATTATTGCTTTTTATCCACTTTCTTCTTATGCTGAATCTAAGTGCGAAGGCTCTGAGTCCGCCTGTTCCGCTCTGGAAAGAATGGCGGATCTTGCAGGAGAAGAAAGCATCTGGACATTTATAGGTTCATCTGAGGAATTTCAGGAAAAGGTTGAATCATTAAACGGCGAAGTTACGCAGGTTTTATCTCAGTCAACACTGCTGCTTCAGCATTTAGGAATGGATCAAACCCAAAAGTCTGACGGACTTACACTAACGCCTGAAGAGAGAGAATCCTTAATTTCTCTATCCGAAAGTATAGGGGCAACCCTTAGTGTTTTTGATACGTGGGCTTCAAAACCTGCCGAAGAGAGAAGGCCCGAAATAAACACATTAATTGAAACCAATCAGGCTACAATTGATGAATTAAGAGCATCAAGGGATTCTATAGATCTTATTTTAGCAAGCTCGGTTGAAGGTACGGACGGGCAAAGCGTTGAACCGGTTGTTGACTCAGGTCTTCCACGGCCCGAAGAGGGATATGCGTTCTACTTTTTAAGCGGAACGACTCCTTTAGACGACAGCTTTGATAAAAATCTCATAGCGTTAGCCGAAGAGATTAAGGCTGAGTTTGAGAAAACTAAAGAAAAAGTCACTCTTAACGTTAAGGCATTCGGAGATTCCGGAAGCACCCAGGGCAATTTAAACGCCGCCAATGCAAGACTTTATGAATTTGAAAAGCAGCTTACGGAACTACTCGGTGATAAATCCATGTTTAAAACATTTCCGATTAAATTTAAGGAAAGACATCTCAATAAATTCTTCAGCTTCGTAAAAGAGAGCGACCCTGAAGGTAAAAAGGGTCTGCGAAGACTCGAAGTCTCCATAAAAAAGTAATTTTTCTTAAAATATCAAAAACATTTCGTAAAAACACGTCTATTACTCTTGAAAAATGATCAAAAAAAGAGGATATATAGTCCTGTTTTATGGATTATAAAGACAGTGCGGTTAAAAAAATACTTATCACCCTGGGCGGATTGATTGCCGCAATACTTGTATTTACATTTTCTAACATCCCTGCGGCTCCTAGAATTGTTGCAGGTGTCTTTACTCTGGTTGTAATCTTCTGGATTACAGAAGTTTTCCCCCTCTATGTTACAGCAATGCTCGGTCCCTTTCTGCTGGCCGTATTCCTGGGACCTCTGGCGAAAAACTGGGACGTTGAGCCTTATAATTTCAAGATTTTTCTGCATCCTTTTGCAAGCCCGGTGGTAGTTCTACTCTTAGGGGGATTTTTAATGGCGAGAGTTTTTTCAACCTATCATCTTGATGCGGAGTTTTCAGGATTTTTTATATCCAGATTCGGGAAAAAACCCAAAGTGATTCTTTTAGGATTTATGGGACTGACCGCATTCATGTCAATGTGGATGTCCAATACTGCCACTACCGCAATAATGGTAGCTACTATTTTGCCTATTGTAAGGGACCTGCCCGAAAGAAGTAATTTTAAGAAAGCGTTAATGCTGGGTATTCCGTTTGCCGCGAATATCGGAGGGATGGCAACGCCTATAGGAACTCCTCCCAATGCCATTGCCATTGGTATGCTTGCAGGATCGAAAGTCGGTGTTACTTTCTTTCAGTGGACTTGCGCAGGAATCGGACCTGTGGTTATAATGCTTTTAGTGAGCTGGTTTCTGCTTTTAAAGGTATTTCCAACCAAACAGACAAGTCTTGATATAAAAGCACCGGAAGCAGACAAAAGCAACAAGATAACAAGAACGGTTATTTATACAACCATAGTCGTTACTATATTATTATGGCTAACAGATGCCGTTCACGGAATTCACGCATCCGTAATAGCGATTTTCCCTGTTCTGGTTTTCACAACAACAGGCATTGCGGGTAAGAGGATTTTAAGGGATGTTTCCTGGGAGGTTCTTTTTTTAGTCGGAGGAGGAATTGCAATGGGGGTTGCGATAACCGAAACCGGCTTAAGTGATATCATTATAGGAACTCTAAACTTAAAGGGAATAGGGCTTCTGTGGGTAGGACTTATTCTCGCATTTGTAGCTGCATCTTTAAGTACAATCATGAGTAACACTGCCAGTGCAAATCTATTAATACCGATTGCAATATCGGTCAGTTCATTTAATCCGGCCTTTATGGCGATATCCGTGGCGATTTGCGCTTCTATGGGAATGGGACTTCCTGTAAGCACACCGCCTAATGCAATAGCTTACGGTTCGGGAATGATTTCAATAAAAGATATGTTTAAGGTAGGAGCCAGAATAACCGTAATAGGAGTCGTTCTTACGGTTTTATATGAATATTTCTTACTGTCTCTTTTTATTAATTAAAAAAGGAGAATTTTCATGAGAGGAACTTCGAAAAGAGAACATTGTCCTAAGTGCTCTTCTGTAAAAATGATTAACTATATAAAGATTTTACCCGGTGAGGATATTGAGGTTTTTCTCGAATGTGATGAATGCAAGGAATTTGTGGCACGCTATACCCTGAAGATGTACACCAGCTATGATCTTTACGCCTCCTATCTAAGATTAATGCATGAAAGAAGAATGACGACAGGCTCTTCTACTAAGAAAGCCCTTGAAGAGTTCAAAAACAAAGTAACGGAAGATTTTAAAGCGGTTAAAGAAGACGCAAAGAAAAGGGAAGATAAGCGTAGAATTGAAGAACTTCTTGAGAAAGTGTGGCGACACTAATTTATTCAGACTTGTAATTGAGTGCTATACATTCCTATTTCTTTTAAACAGTACTGCAAATCCTATTAACAGTAGAATAACAATGTGAATTGAGTAATTTGAGTTGCTATTAACGTTTCCACAGCCTCCAAGAACATTTATCTGTGATTCAGATGAAAACTGTGAATCGTCATCATTGTAAGGATTATATGGATTCCCTCCGTTATCGTCATCGTCGTCATCATCATCTCCTGTGCGGCTTGAATCGTAGGCTACTGAAAAACTGATTACATAATCATCCGTATTGGGATTCGGCGTAGCTGCTCTATCCTGACATCTTACGTAAAAGCTATATGTGCTGCCGTTTTCAAGTCCTGAAACATTCGCATGATGTAATCTTGAATCGCTTGTAGAAAAAATATTCGGCATAGCTGCATAAGGAGATCCGGCAGTACTTGAGAATCTGCAGTCAGCATTCTCATTGGTTCTTAAACTTATCTCAGCCTGAGTTGTTCCCTCAGATAAAACATCTGTGGGTTGTCCATCTCTCATTACCGGAGGATAAATGTCCGGTCCTGTCGATATGCATCCTACATGTTCGGTAGCTAAAACTATATCGTCAAAAAGTACAAAATCCGACCTGGCCGGAGGATTGTCTCCGGTCATGGAGAAGTAAGATAACCAGAAGAAATTTATATCCAGGTCAGCTGTTGCCCTCCATTCAAAACCCTCAAATGGAGCGCTTCTTGAATCATTCGGATCGGGATAAAAGTTATCCCAAACCCAGTAGCCGGACGGATATCCTTGCCCGATATCAAATCCCTTTGTATCATCAATCCAAAACGCCTGACGGCCGTTAAAGGTTCCGATGTCATTTACTTTTATCATCTGTTCAACGCATATCCATGTGTCAAGATTCACGGGAACTAAAGGATTCGGATGAAATTCGTTTCCGTAATAAGTACCGGTTGGATTGGTCCTCATGTGCATCCAGTAAGTATAGAAATCCCATTTCCATGCTGAGCCGTAAGTTTCAATTCCTGATATGAATCTGTCATAACCGGTCGGTCTTACTCCTGCATTTCCCATCGGCCAGTTTGTAGGAGGGTTATTACCTCCGATGCTTACAAAATGGTGAAGCGGCCAGGCATCTGATGGGAATTTTGCATAAAAGCGTGCATAAAGAATGTCGTGCCCGGCAAGCCTTTTATAAAGGTGACCTCCGGTATTTTGGCCTCCTACAACCGTCATCATGAGTGACTGCCGGCCTGCACTCTGTGCCGGTATATCAGCATTAAACGACATGCCTGCGGTATTTTTAGTGTCATTCCACCTTGAAAGGACATCTGCGAATGTCGCCTCTTCAAAATTTTCTGTAAAAACAACGGCAGGGTCGTTTTCTATTCCGACATCGTATGGATAATTCACAGCTATTCCATGATCCTGAGCATTTGAGGTAAATGAAATAAGTGAGGTAACAAGAAAAACGCAAGTAAATAAAAGCAAAAGTTTAGCAAATTCTTTATACATTTCTCCCGCCCTTTTAAATCAAATCCTATAAATATGCACACTTAATGCCAGAATTGAATAAGAAACCCTTATAATTATGATGTATAATCAAGATGTTGCGATAGAGTAGAGATACTATGTATACGAAAAAATGAAAAATTTGCGTTATTGTGTAAAAAATTTCAAATGAATCTCTAATCGGAAATTAGAAGCGAGACGCTTACAAGACATAAATTGTTTTCACATACCGGTTCGGTTTTAACTGCCAGGTTACATTTTCCGCTTTCTAAAGGTTGTATATCGGTATAGTCAATTAGACCGAAAAGCGTTTCTTTTTTTTCTATAATTGCACATGTATGAGTTAGTTCATCGGAAGAATATCTTATTTCACCGTGTTCATAATAAGGATTATAGGAATAAAGAAGTCCCGGTATTTTTACGGTTCTATCTTCTACTTCTACGGTTTCGTCTAGAATTACTTCACTGTAAAGCGCATGTATCAATTTTATTCCTATTTCATCATCCGGTTTATTAATCTGAAAATTCCAGTTTACACTTGTAAAAATATCGTATTTATTAATTTCTTTTGAGAATATTATCTTATCCCCCATATAAACCTCGACATGTTTCTTCTTTTTCAAATCAACTACCTTTCCGTAAATTGACGGAGGGCCGGAAATAATTTGAAAATCTACAATTTTAGCTAGCGATATGATCTGTTCGGATGTTTTATATACTATCTCTCCTTCATTTAAATAGGGATTGTATATAAATTCCAGTTCCGGCAACTCAATGAAATGATCCTCGGGCCACATGGGTTCGTCGAATATTACATCTTCAAAATCTGTATGCTTAATGTTGATTCCGATTTGTGAATTAAAATTGTAAGTAAAAACAGAGTCAAAGTAATCACCGTTTCCTATAACCTCTTTATGAACAGGAAGTTTTTTTACGTTTGCATTAATTTGAGTTGAAAATAGCGCAATAACTGCAGCTAAGAAAACTGATACTACAAATCTCATATGTTTCCCCCTAAAATAAAAAATTAGTCTTATTCGCGAATTTTCGAAAAGCTGAAATACTAAATTGAACATTGCGAGGTCAATATTTATACTACAACTAACGCGAAGTATCAACGGTAATGTCTTGAAAAAAAATCAGTAAATCCGGGGAATTAGAGCTTTTCTGCTTTTTGGGTACTGCTCGAAATTTTTCAGGTACCATTTATGGTGGGAAACGGCCCTCGGTCCAAGGTTTGCTATGGTCCATACGGCGAACATTAGCCCGGGAAGCGACCATGTGGCTAAGGCCCAGCCGGTCCACTCAAGAATTTCTCCGAAGTAATTCGGGCATGAAATGTACTTGAACAAGCCACCATGTGGAATTTTATAACCTTCTTCACCGGGTTTTCTTAATTTTCTTAAAATATGATCGGAATG
>CAYYBZ010000022.1:5613-13473 GCA_964470285.1 uncultured Oligoflexia bacterium | reverse complement strand
TTTTATCGATGCCAGCGTAAGAAAGGAAAAACCCGGCATTACAGGGATGTCCCATTTTTTTGAGCATTATTTTCACATGAGCGCCGCAAAACATTCGCTTAAGGATTTATCAAACAAGATTAATAAATGGGGCGGACACTGGAACGCATACACAAATAAGGACTTTACTACGTATTATGCCAGTGTTCCGAAATCAAAACTCGACGATATAGTGCATCTTTATGCTGATATGGTCTCAAAGAGAAATTTTACCCAGGATAATTTTAAATCAGAACTTGACGTTGTAAGAGAAGAGAGAAGGTTGACTGATAATAATCCGAAAAGCAGCGCTTACATGGATTTTTACAAACTTATTTATCCCGATTCACCTTACGGTACACCGGTTCTGGGAAACTGGGAAGACCTTAAGTCAATGACTATTAAAGATATGAAAAATTACTACAGGGACTTCTATTCTGTAAAAAACATGATCGCAGTGGTTGCAGGTGACGTGGATCACTCTGAAGTTCTGAAATCCTTTAATAGATGGTTCGGACCGATAAAGCCGACGGCAAATACGCTCATAAAAGATGCAAAAATACCTGTGCAGAAAAAAGAAAGAAGAGAGCTTAAGGAAAGAAAGGGAATTAAGCTTCCCTTCGTTCTTATAGGTTATCAGGGAGTTGAATATGACAACAATGATAATTATCCTTTGACGGTCCTTTCCGATATTCTTTCCGACGGAGAATCCTCAAGGTTTAAGGAAATTCTCATCAAAAAAAGGAAAATTGCTCAAAATGCCTACTCGTATGTAATGCAGATGAAAAAGGCGGGCCCGTTTATTATCGGTGCGGAACCGATTAAAGGAATATCCGCCAGCGTTCTTGAAAGAGAAATATACGGCATTATCGAGGAGCTTAAAAGTAGCGGGCCGAAAAAGGAAGAGCTTGAAAAAGTCGTAACCAATCTTGAAAAAGATTTTCTTACGGCATTGCAATCAACCTCTTTTAAGGCCAATCTTGTAGGTGAAACCTACATGCTGTCAAAGCATAACTACGGTTATATTGAAAATTATCTGGATAACATAAAAAGGGTTACTCCACAGGATGTAAAAAGAGTAGCCAATAAATATCTTACAAAACAAAGGCGCAGTGTATACGTTCAAATACCCGAGGGAGGATCTTATTACGGGACTACATTAAAGGACGTTTCTTTAAGGGAACATAAAGACGTAAAAGAGATAGAATTTAAAAACGGGATTAAACTCTATTTTCAATATTCAGACGAGATTCCGGCTGTAAGCATGAATTTACTTTTTAGGGCCGGCAGTTCCTCGGACCCCAAAGGGAGAGAGGGCCTTTCAAGTATGGCAGCAAGTCTGCTTGGAAAAGGCACAAAAAGGCATGACGAAAGGACAATCGCAAAAATACTTGATGATAATGCGATTAGTTTTTCTGCATACTCTTCAAATGAAGCAACAGTGATATCCGCTGATTTTTTAGCTGAGAAAACCGATCTGGCAATGGATATGATATCGGATATTTTAATCAATCCAAGCATCGATGACGGCGTTTTCAAAAGAGAAAAACAAAGAGTGCTGACTTCAATAGAATCTTCAAAAGCCAGTCCTCAAAGTGTAGTTTGGAGAGCACTATCACGGGTTCTCTTTGACGGCAGCGGACTGGCACATCCGGTTTCGGGCTATGAAAAAACTATAAAAAAAATAAACAAAAAGGACGTTTATAAATTTTATGAGAAATACCTAAAGGCTTCTGACGCGGTTATAAGCGTTGTGGGTAAAATAGATCCGGAACTGCTGGTAGATTTAATAGGATACAGGTTCAGCCGGTTAAATAAAAAGCCGGCCGATATTTCTTATACAGATAAACAGGTTAAGTTATCGGGCATTCGGTACTTTGTTGTCGATATGCCGTGGCTTTCACAGTCCTACATTCTTGCAGGAGGTAAAGGTCTTGCAAGAAAAGATAAAGATTTCAACTCGGCAAGGATTATGAACTATGTTCTCGGCGGATCGGGTTTTTCCTCAAGGCTTATACGTTTAAGGGCTGAAAAGGGGCTGGCCTATTCAGTCAGAAGTATGCTCGATTATTACTGGAATACCGGCGCATTTATTTTCTCGATTCAGACCAAGACAGACTCAACACGTAAAGCGATTGAGGAATTCTTTATTGAAATAGACAAATATGTTTCGGGTGGACCTACCAGACAGGAATTTAATGATGCTCAGTCCTATTATGTAGGATCATTGCCGTTTAAAACCGAAACGGTTTCTCAGAAATCTTCCGTTATAGCAGACGGCGTTTTTTATAGTAATGATCCGGGGATGATTTACAGCGATATTGATGAAATAAGCGCATTGACTATCGACGACATAAATCAAATTTCGAATAAATTATTTGAAAAGAATTTTGCTTTTATAATTGCAGGAAAAAAAGACGAGATAGTTAAGCAGATTAAAGGCAAGGGGCCTGTTAAGGAAATAAAACTTGAAAGCTTGTTTTAATGTCTTCATTTAATATAGAATCAGAAAAGGAGTGATTATGAAAAAGTTTTTTTCGCTTATTGCTGTATTTTTCCTGATACCGGCAGTTTTAAGCGCGGGTAAAGACCCTAAGATCGAGGATGTTAAGAAGAAGTACAAAACCATAATGGGTAAATCAAAGCTGTTCGTTCTTAAGAGCGCCACCTATGATAAGAACCCTGCCGATAACGGAGCGATAAACATTTATAATACGATACTTAAAGTCAAGGGTAAAAAGGGAAAGGGCATTTTTACTTTCGTGCAGTATCCGCCTCCCGATTCAAAAAGCAAAAACCCTCTGGAAATAAAACCAGTTTACAGAAACCTTACTTTGCAGGTCCTTGATCCGGGAAGAAAGGATGTGGATCCAGAATATACTATTGCCCTTCATATGAAAGAGGATCAAACACTTGCTGTTTACAGGGGACAAAAACTGATTCTTTCATGGCTTGGTGACGGAAAGTGGGGAGAAAAGGGCTATCACTTTTACTCTTATTCCGAAAAAATGCCTAACTAAAGCTTAAAACCGCGGCGCCTGAAATTTCACTTTTCTTTAAAAGTTCGAGAACTTTATTTGCCTGAGTAAACGGAAAAACCTCGATGTCTGTTTTAACTTCTGCTTTCCCGCATACGCTTAGACATTCGTTGATATCCTTTCTTGTCGAATTGGCCACGCTTAGAAGTTTTTTTTCGTAATAAAGATGCTTTTCGTAGTTCATGGCGGGAATATCGCTTGAATAGATCGAAGAATTTGCAACCGTCCCGCCTTTTTTGGTTACTTCCAAAGCCCTCAGGGTTATTTCTCCGGCCGGAGCAAAAATAATTGAGCAATCCATTTTTTTATCGGGACTGTCTTTCGGATTTCCTACCCACCTTGCTCCTAAATTTTCGGCATGTTTTTTATGAGAGTCACTCCTTGTAAAAACATAAACTTCACAGCCGTGGAAGCAGGCTATTTGAATTATTATATGAGCGGTGGCTCCGAATCCGAAAAGCGCCAGCTTTTGGCCCTCTTTTATTCCGCTGAGTTTGTAGGCCCTGTAACCGACCACTCCGGCGCACATTAAAGGGGCAATATGATAATCATCGGGCAGATTTTTAAAATCGGGGATTTTGTAAGTAAAACCCTCGATCCCTATTACGTATTGAGCATAACCGCCGTTGACATGCCATCCAGTAAAAAGGGCGCTTTCGCATAAATTCTCTTTTCCCTCAAGGCAGAAACCGCAATTTCCGCAGGTTGAGTAGAGCCACGGTATACCGACCTTATCACCTTTCTTAAGCTCCTTAACCGAATCTCCGGTTTTCTCAACCGTACCTATTATTTCATGACCGGGAATAATATTCGGTTTCTTGGGCTTTAGCTCTCCTTCTACAAGATGAAGATCGGTATGACACACTCCGCATGCACAAACTTTTATAAGCACTTCGTTTCCCTTAGGAGACGGTGTCTCTATCTCGCACAGCTTTAGCGGATTGCTTCCTGGCATTGCGCATTTCTCAAGAGTCATTGCCTTCATTTTAAGTACTTGTCCAGCCAGCCAAGCATTTCTTCCCACCATACATTTGCATTTGCGGGCTTCCATATCCAGTGGCCTTCATCGGGAAAAAGAACCATTCTTGTGTCAACACCGGCCCATTTCACCGCCGTATACATTTCAAAGGCCTGTTCTATAGGAACCCTGAAATCGAGCTCTCCATGCAGAAGAAGAATCGGGGTTTTGAAATTCTTTGCATGAATGAAAGGGGAACCTTCTTTATACTTATCAAAATTATCATAAGGGGTTCCGCCTACGTCCCATTGCGGAAACCATTTTTCTTCGGTTGTTCCGTACATGCTTATTTCATCGGAAACACCTGCATGTGAAATGAGGCATTTGAATCTGTCGGTTTTGGCCTCAAGATAGTTCATCATGAAACCGCCGAACGAGGCCCCGGCTGCGCAGAATCTGTTTTTATGCAGAAACTTTTGATTGACTAAAAGCCAGTCAAGCCCTTCCATTATATCGGTATAGGGTTTGCCCGTGTAATCCTTGCTAATCTGATTTGTAAAATCCTGGCCGTATCCTACCGATCCCCTGAAATTTATTATAGCAACAACGTACCCCGGTGATGCGAATTTTGCCATGTTCCATCTGGGGTGAAAGCTGTTTTCTGTTGCACCCTGGGGGCCACCGTGAATGTAGTATAGCCATGGATATTTTTTATTTTTATTAAAGTACGGGGGAAATACAAAAAAGCCGTGAATCTGCGTTCCGTCGTTTGCCTTAAACGAATACTCTTCATAACCTCCGAATTTGATTCCCGCTAAGTATTTTTTATTGTGTTTGGTCAGCTGGACGATTTTCCCGGTTTGTATGTCTTTTTTGAAAATTTCCGGGGCTGATTCAAAGCTTTGCCTGAGCATAACAAGGTATTTCCCGTCGGGGGTGACCGCCATGTTCGAATTATGCGTTTTAATGGACATTTTTTTGTAAGAACCGTTTAATGCCACATTGTAAATTTCCCGGTGACCCCTCTCCGGTGAAACGAAATAAAGGCTTTTGGAGTCGGGAGCCCATTTGGCTTCGTAAACCATTGAATCGTAGTTCTCGGTTAATACTTTCACCGTTTCTTTTTTTCTGTCGTAAGCCGCAAGCCTTATCTTATCGGATTCAAAACCCGGAATTATCTGTGTCTTAAATGCTATATACCGGCCGTCAGGAGAGTACATGGGTGAGTTGTCATTGCTTTTACTCACAGATATTTTTTCAGGTTTACCCTTTTTTGTGGAGACGACATATATATCGTTGTTAGTGCTTCTGCTTAAATCGTTATCAGTGTTTGTTGTATACGCGATTTCTTTTCCGTCCGGGCTGAAAGCAAAGTCGGTTCTTCCTGACAGTCCGTAGGGCGGTATGCGCAGACCTTCAGGTGAAATAACCCTGATTTTTCCGGAATAAATATCCAAAAGAAAAAGTCTTGAAATTTTTCCGCCCAGCCAGGATTTCCAGTGTCTGAAAACGGTATCGGTTATAATTCTGACATTTGCCTTGTTGTTTTCTTTTTCTTTATCCTTTTCGCGGACGCACTTGTCCGTGGAACAACCCTCCCACAGCGTCGATGTAAAAAGAATTTTTCCGGAATCGGGGCTGAAAATAAAATCGTCAATTCCGGCTGCAAAATCCGTAATCTGCTTTGCTTCGCCGCCTGCAGTATTCATGAACCATATCTGGGGAAAGCCCGATCTGGATGAGATAAAGGCTAATGTTTTACCGTCAGGCGACCATCTCGGGGCATAGTCTGATTCCTTACCGAAAGTCATTTGAGTGCTTGTTGCGCTTTCGATGTCAACCGTCCAGATATTCTTTTTTGTCGAATTACTTTCAATATTTTTGAGGGTTACAGTATAGGCTATGGTTTTTGAATCCGGTGAAACCTGAATATCCGAGAGCCATTCAAGTTCGATAAATGTTTTTATATCGAGAGGCTTTTGTTTTGGAACGAACTTTCTTGCCTCCAGAGTAGCTGAAACAAGCATTAAAACGGTCAAAAGACAGGCAAAACGGGATAATTTCATAATCAAACCCCCATAATGTTGTATTAAAAAATGATTGATATCAAAAAAGCCCTTAAATGCCAATAAATGAGCTCAATAAAAAAAATAATTGTCTGTTTTTTTCTGCTCACGCGTTGCGCAAAGTCAGGCAATTCTTTAGTTATTGAGATGAATGTATTGAAATTAATCTTTTTTAGGATCGGATTTCGGACGGTTCCTGAATATGTAGAAAAGAAGCTCATTGAAATTATTAAAAAAAACTTATCTGGCATAGGTGTTGCTTTTATAAATGTTCAAGAATGGAGGTAACATGAGCGATCTTAAATTTAAACTTTTAGAAAACAGATATGTCGGCATGAATGAGAATGAATTAAGGATACTCTTTGCGGATAAAATAAAATCCTATGAAAAAATGATGAAGGTTTTAAAGCCCGTAAGTTTCGGGGCAGATTTCTTATATAATGAAGAAGTCCCGCTGTGGGTAAAAATTGCTCACATTGACGAGGTATTGGAATGCCCTTACTGTTTAGAAGAATACGAACAAAAACTTAACGGCACTCACTAAAAAAGAAACCTTGAAATGATACCGAAACCGTCGCTGTTAATAGCTATTTTCGGCGTGCTTTGCTATTTTTTATTTGCCTTTTGACCTACTTTAAAATACATTTCAGGCGTTTTCATTTGATCTAATAAAATTATATATAAACCCTACTAAACCTGAAAGGGAGGACAAAAATGAGTCTATTAAAGAAGAAACTATCCGAAATCATTCCGAAATATAGGGATGAAGTTAAAGGTCTTGTGAAAAATCACGGAGATAAGGTTATTTCAGAGGTAACCGTAGCTCAGGCTTTCGGTGGCATGAGAGGCGTTAAGGGCCTTATTTGTGATACTTCCCTTGTTGAGCCTGATAAGGGTTTGATTATCAGAGGATCCATGCTTAAGGATTTAACCGACAAGACACCGGAAGAAATTTTCTGGATGCTCTTAACGGGTGATGCTCCTTCCGGAAAAGAAGTTGATGATATCAAGGCAGAATTTTCAAAAAGATCAAAAGTCCCCGGATATGTATGGGACGTTTTAAAAGCACTTCCTAAAGAAACTCATCCCATGGTAATGCTCAATACCGCAATTTTGATCATGGAAAATGAAAGCGAGTTCAGAAAAAATTATGATGCAGGTATGACGAAGGATAAGTATTGGGAACCTGCACTTGAAGATGCACTAAACCTTCTTGCAAAACTTCCTACCGTTGCAGCAGGCCTTTACAGAATGAAATACGGAAAGGGCGAAGTGCTTGAGCCCAAATCTGATAAAGACTGGTCACAGAACTATGCTTATATGCTTGGTATTGACGATCCAAAGGGTGAATTTGCCGATCTTATGAGGCTTTATCTTGTCTGTCATACCGACCATGAAGGCGGAAACGTAAGCGCTTTTACAACGCATACGGTCGGTTCAGCACTTTCAGATCCTTACTACGCGCTTTCAGCCGGATTAAACGGCCTGGCAGGTCCTCTTCACGGGCTTGCAAATCAGGAATGTTTGAAGTTCGTCATTTCGCTTAATGAAAAATTCGGTGGAACTCCTTCAGACGACGATCTTAAAAAATTCGCATGGGATACTCTTAACTCGGGTAAGGTAATCCCCGGGTATGGACATGCCGTTTTAAGGGTAACTGATCCAAGATTCGATGCTTTCTTAGCCTTTGGCAAGAAATATATGTCGGATGATCCTGTCTTTAAAACGGTTGAAAAGATATTCAATATCGTTCCAGGCGTTCTTAAAGAACACGGCAAAG
>CAYYBZ010000022.1:0-5603 GCA_964470285.1 uncultured Oligoflexia bacterium | reverse complement strand
AAAGAATCCGTGGCCGAACGTTGATGCAGGCTCGGGTGTTCTTCTTTACCATTACGGACTGAAAGAATTCGAATATTACACGGTTCTCTTCGGAGTAAGCCGTGCAATGGGCGTTCTTTCAAACCTTGTTCTCAATAGAGCCATAGGCTCTGCCATTGTCAGACCCAAATCGGTTCAGACAAGCTGGGTTAAGAAACAGGTATCTTAATTTGACGGTTTAAAAGCCCCGTTTTAAAAAAAACGGGGCTTTTTTTATGGTGAGCGATGCTTGAAACGCCCGAATTAATCATTCTTACTTTATCCTGCGTAGGCGCAGGTTTTATATCTGTTTTAATGGGCCTTGGAGGCGGCTTTTTGCTTGTTCCTTTACTTACCGTATTTTTTGATTTACCTATTCATAAGGCGATCGGCACAAGCTTTTTCTGTATCATTGTAACATCACAGGCGTCAGCTTTAGCAAAGCCGTCTGCTAAATATATAGATCTGAGGCTTGGGATAATTCTTGAGATATTTACCGTTGTCGGTGTTTTGGCAGGTGGATTAATAGCGTTTTCTATTAATCAAATCTATCTTAAAATAATATTCTCGGTTGTTCTGTTTTTAGTCTTTATTATTATGCTGAGAAAGAAATTTCTTAATAAAAATGATACAGAAGTTGAGATTCAAGGTGAGATACCTGCATATGAAATTAAAAACCTGACGATGGGATATGTTTTAAGCGTCGCAGGAGGACTGTTTGCGGGCATGCTTGGTGTCGGAGGCGGATTCATCAAGGTTCCCATAATGAGAACCTTGATGGGAATACCCTTTAAGGTTGCCGCATCGACAAGTATGTTCATGATAGGAATAACTGCCGGAACAGGAGCGCTTTTTTACGGGTTAAGAACCAAGCTTGATTTTATGGTGGCCCTGCCGTGCTTTGTGGGAATGGGTTACGGTGCGTATCTGGGGGCTCTTTTTGCTCCCAAAATTAAATCTACTTATCTTGAAATTGTTTTTACTTTAATACTGGTTTATTTTTCGTTGCGAATGCTTTTAAGTATTTTATGAAAAGAGATTTAAATAACGATTCGACAAATTACACGATAAATGAAATTACAAGAAAGAGTATTTATTATATCGGTATACTGGCCGTGCTTCTTACAGTTACCGGTTTCTGCGTAAGATTATTTCATGGAGGCGGGAAAGACCCCAAAGTTGTAATTTTGAAGGAAATAGGGATTGTTTTAATTCTTTTAATGCCTGCTTTGCGTCTACTGATTGCATCGGTGTTGTTGTGTTTTAAAAAAGAATTTCTTTACAGTATCCTGGCATTGGCGGTTATACTGCTTTCATTTGCTGTCGTCTTATCTCCCTTTGCAAGATATTAAAGTTTTTTCTTTTCAACCGTCTTTGCGTAATCAAGAACGGCCTGCCACTGGCTCTCTGCGTCAAGCCCGCTTTCCTTAATTACCATTTCGGACTTTCCGCTTCCAAGATAATGCCCGGCTTTGAAGGGATAAAGACTTCTTTTTCTTCCCTCAAATGAAGCTATCCATTTTTCCATTGTGGGAAGAGTGAAGCCTGTTATTCCCATGGCTTCGGATGCAAGCTCTTGCGGGAAAATTACCTTCTTTTTATCTTCTGGAAGATTTTCAAAAAGCTCGGCTGAGCTTACGTAAAGAATGTTTATGTTGAGACCCTTTTCATCAATTTTAGGGAGAACATGATTGAAAAAGTCTATGGCGACTTCACTTCCCTGAAGAACAACGGTTCCGTTATACTGTTTTGCCGAAGGATCTGCTTTTCTCCAGTAATAAAGACCGTTAATCGATTCTTCCGCTCCGGGAATTTTGGCCTTAGCCCTGTCCGGAACAGTTTCGGAAGGCCTTGTTACAAACGTAATTACTACTGCCGGTCTTTCCTGAAGCGCTTTTACCGTTAAGGGCCAGACTTCCTGAGGTTCCCATGGTGTGAGTGAAATGCAGGTGCCCTTCGGGAAATTTTCCTGATAAAGCTGCAGCGGTTGGGGATCTGCATGTGTGGGTCCGTCTTCACCGGTTTTAATTCCCGCATGTCCGCTAATAATTATAAAAGGATTCTTGGGTTCTTTCATAATTTCCTGTTTTGTCTGCTGACCTATGCCGTGCGTTCTAGAGTGAATATGCTGCAAAGGAGCAATAAAGGCACCGTAAGATGCCCCTGATCCGATATGATTACCGAAGGCAGCGACTCCCGACATAACTCCACCGATTGCATCTTCGCAAATACCGCCGATTGAAATAAGTCTTGATCCGGGATTTGTATTTGCATTGTAAAAGCCTTCTCCAAAACCCTTGCCTGTCGTTGCAATGCTGGTTGAGCCGTATAGATCGGCAGCCGAAGCAAGTATCGCTCCTGAACTTAGCTTGTTGAGATAATTTAAAACACTGCCAAGCTGACCTCTTATAGTCGTTTGAGATCCTATTTCAAGTTTAAGCTCTTTCGGTGTGTTTGATGGATTTACCGAGTTTTCATAAACTTTACTTACGTCCGGTGCTCCTGATTTTGGCTTTCTTGAAAGAGAACCCAGTCTTGCTTTTGACTGCTTAAGTTTTCCCGCAAGAGTATCGACCATATCCTTTTTACTTTCGATAACCTTTCTCAAAACCATCAATGTATCGTAAAAATTCTTTTCAATATTTTCATCTGTTTTATCGCTTGAGAATTTCGGGAATTTTACATTGTATCTGTCTTCAAAAGTTTTTAAATAGTTGTAATATTCCTCGGAACAGAATTTATGCCCGGCTCCGTGAGAGGCTTTTCCTTCGATGCCGTATTTCCAGCCCTTTACGGTTCTGTAAACAATGGCCGATGGTTGTTTTGTAATTTTTGAAAGCTCAAGGGCGAGAATTTGGGCAGGTATTATCTGTGAATGATCAAAACCGTCCTCTACTGTAACTACGTTAAAATCGTTAATATAGAGAAGTTCGGCAGGATTCCATTGTACGTATTCACCGGGTTTTCCGTTTTCGCTGGTCACTGCATTTGAATCAATTGAAGCCTGATTCCAGTCGACATGCATGCAGATATTCCACAAGCCGGAGGATGCTGCCGATGCTATGGCTTCATACACTCTACCCGGAGTCATTCCGCCTTCACCTTCAATAATGTGAACGTAAGGCGCCTTTTCACCGTAAGAATCCATTGCTCCTAAAGCAAGACCTACTGAAGCCGTAACTCCGCATCCTGAAGGTCCCGTAGATAATTTCACAAAGGGAGTAGCCGGAGTAGGATGTCCGTCAAGCGGTTTTGAATTAAATTTCTTAAATAATGGAGTGTCCTGAATGGGATTTCTTCTGAAACCTAAAAGGTCTTCAAGTCTTAACTGCCAGTTTTCCTTTCCTAAAAGTTCTTTTGCCCCGACTCTCGCGATTTCATTTCTCAACGCCCACATTCCGTAAAGTCCCATTGCCTTATGGCCCGCGGCATATGAAATTATATCGGCTTCTTTCAGCGTAGGGTTAGAATAATCGTAAGCCATAGTGTTGAAAAGCACGGATTCTACTACTCTTCCCGATGATATGCTTCCTCCCGGATGCCCGGATGTAGGAACAAAATTGTATAAAATTCCGCAAAGGGTTCTATAAATTAAATCATAATTTTCCAAAGCATCGAGAAGCTTTGGGTCAATTTCGAAAGGATTGTTTTTTAAATAGTTTTTTATGTTTATCGCGATGGCACGCTTTTTTGATATTACGTTTTCGGAATCATTTGTTTTTAATTCAACCTTATTTTTAAACTGGCCTGACATATTAAAACTCCTTAAATTTAAGTTATTTGAGCTATTAGATACATAAACGCGCCTATATTTAATAGAAAAGAGGGGATAAATCAATAAATTTCAGTGATAATTGAAGCTGGATAATTTCTGAAAACAGTATTCCGGAAAAACCCCTTAGGTTCTGTTTCTTCGCTGAAACCCGCTTAGGCTCAGAAAAAGAACCTACGGGGTTTTTACCGCAAATTGCCTCTTTTCGCAGAACCCCAGCTTGATTTAAAATGAAATCATTATTGATTTATCTGAAACATGGGATGGGGAGGGGTGCAAAGTGCGGTTATTTTACAAAAGCAAAGAGTTACTTGAGTTAAAATTTAGACTTCCATGGTTGATTCTTATAGTTTTCTCTAAAACCCTTCATCGCAAAAATCTGAAAATCATGTATGTCTTTTCGATCTTTAGAGAGATCTTTGTAGTATGTGGAATGCCCTGAGGCATATGCATTATGGGCTCCCGTAAGTTGATTAAACAGGTCTTTGCCGTTACATGGATTTTTTCTTGCTTCCAGAAAATTGTAAAAGAAAATCATTGCTCCGTAATAAATTGTCGAAGAAATTTTGCAGTATCCCTTTGAGTCAAAAAAGTTTACGGCAAGCGGCTCGCCTGTTTTGTATCGCGCCCTTGCAATTTGTGATATTCCCCAGTTGCCGAGCCTGTTAAATCCGCCCGTGCTAATTAAAACAAAAAACCAGTCTTTGTATCTCAAATAATGTTGCCACAGGCTTTCCTGCCATAGAGTTGCTTTAAAAGCCCTTTTAAATTCCTTTTTCTCATTTTTTGAGAGGTTATTTTCAAAATCGTTTAGCACTTTTTCGACAGTTATATTTATAATGGAATTAACGGCACGGAAGTATGTTTTTCTTTTTGTATTATTTTCGGAATCACTTTTTGTTAATGCAAAATCTGTTTCGATTAATCCCTTGCATTGCGAAGTTATTTCACCGTATGTTATGAAGGGTCCGTTAAGATAATTCTTTTTTATTGTCCATCGGTCATAAACATCATCAACGTTTATTTTCACGCCTATGTTTTCTTTTTCAATGAGATTTTCGGGAATTTTTATTTTTTTATCGGTTTTTATATCGGGTAGAATTTTCCCCCAAAGTGACGGAGATTTTGAAAGCCACGGATCGATCACTTTTTTGCCGTTTACCGTGTATTCAAGAGCAGAAATACTTTTTATCGGCAAAGAAAATATTAAAACTACAGTTAAAAGTGGAATAAGTTTTTTGATATATTTGGTTAGCATTATTTTTTGTCAGTTTTAATTTCTTCAATTTCTTCTTGTAGTAGTTTAACCTTTTCCTTCCATGGTTCCTGAGTGTAGCTGTTTAAAAAACTGCCTAGAGCGCTTATCTGATACTTCTGGAAGTCCTTCTTATCTCTCTCAACATTAAAAAAACATGGTTTATATCCGGAGCTGTAGCCGTTGTATGCTCCCATAAGCTTGGTTGTTATTGATCTGCCATTACATTCCAAGTTTTTTGCATCCATATAATTGAAATAAAAAATTAGAAATCCATAGTATAGGGTGGATGCAATTGAGCAGTATCCTTTTGAATCAAAGAACGGTTTGCTTAGCAATTTGCCCGTTTTATAGCATGATCTGGCAATCTGGGATGTTCCCCAATCGCCGTATTTGTTAAAAGAGCCTGCGCTTAAAAGAACAAAAAACCAGTCTTTGTATCTGAAATAATGCTGCCAGAGGCTTTCACGCCAGACTATGGTTTTAAGAGCTCTTATGAAGAAGTATTTTTCATCGCCTTCCATTGTGCTTCCCAAATCGGCAATCATTTTTTCTGCG
>CAYYBZ010000021.1:10911-13588 GCA_964470285.1 uncultured Oligoflexia bacterium | reverse complement strand
TCAACACCCCGTCCAAATCAAAGAGAACCGTGTCATATTTGTCTTTTGAAAAACTGAATTTTATTTCTTCACAGGACATTTCAACTGTCTCCCGGTTAGAAGTTGCATACTGACATTTGTATTTATTTTCATCCTTTTTGTAATTGATACTGTCGTAAAGTTATAATTCTTATATATTGCAATCCTTTGTTGATTATTTTTAGCTTAACAAATTTTAGCTATATATTGGTTTGCATAACAAAGGTGAGTATACTAATCTATTTGAACATTGCAAATGATTTCATTAGATATTTAAAACGAAAGGAAGCAACTCATTAGATTTAAAGTTTTTTTACTTATTTAAGCCGTGATTTTTCTGTTTTAGCAGTCGAAAAAGCGAAACAGATTGACAAAAAAGATAGACCTCACAAAAAACTTACTTCTTGATCTTGAATATTCTGTTTACCGGTCTTTTCTTATGAAATCACAATTTTCATTAAGAAAAAAATAGAGAATGTCTTAATATTCTTTAATTATTAGTACTTAGATTTTATTCAAAAAATTCCTTTGACAAAGATTAATATTTTTATTATCAGTATACTAATGTTTATTTTACAAATTTTTACCGTAGTTATATTATAAAGTCAGATGAGGTTTCACTAACTTTTTAAACTGAAAGGAATTTCATGAAAAATATACATCCCTTTTTCGTACATTTTCCCATTGCCCTCTTCTCAATTGGATTTGTACTTGATTTGATAGGCAGCATTTTTAATATAGGCACACTTTTAAGTACCGGATCGATTTTTCAGATAACCGCATTTATAGGACTTATTGCTACCGCTATATCAGGTTTCATGGCACAGAAAGACGCTTCGGATAACCCGACCGTCATTCTTTTGTTACGAAAACATAAAATCTACCAGATATTCGCCTCATCCCTGTTTACGGTGCTTATAATCTGGAGAGTCGTAACAGGAGCGGTTTTTTCAACTACTTTTGCCATGTCGCTTTTATTTTTCATTGTATACGCTACGGCTTTAGCGCTTCTTTTTCGAGGGGCCTATATCGGATCAACCATGGTTTTTGAACACGGAGTAGGAGGAACTTACAGCGAAAAATCGTCGGCCCAAACTTCATCCTCAGCTGTCGGAGATGAAGGTTTTAAATCTTCAAAGAAAAATACTAATCTAAAAGATGCGCATCTTTAGGAAAAATCATGAACAGAGCTATTTTAAAAAGTAACGCACAGATAAGCAGGGATTTAAATAAAACACCCGGTGAAAATAAAAAAATAATTCCTTAAATAAATTTATAAACAGTTAAACAATTTGGGAGCTTAAAAAAATGGAAAGAAATAAAAAATATAAGCTTATGACCAAAAATACCGGCCCAATATATTCCGTAAGAACCTTTGCAAAAAACGGTTTCCCCGAAGATCTATACATATTCAAAAACTGGAGAAAGGCCAGGAAATACTATAAGAAACTTGATCTGGAACCCGCTCCCGGAAAGATTATGGATGTTATTATGGAGCTTAACCCCTCGAGCTATATTCTTAAACAGTAAAAACTAAACCGGAACAACTAATTATATCCTTAAGACCCGTAGCTTATTCTGTATATCATTCCGCTTTTATCATCGGATACAAGCATTGAACCGTCGGACATAATCTCGATATCCACGGGTCTGCCCCACACCAAAGATCCTTCCAGCCATCCACCTATCGTCATTGATCTCGCACCGGGAACGTTGTGGGCATAAATCCCAACTTTGAAATTTTCAGGAAGTTTTATGTTTGCAATATTTTTCGAAGAAATTTTATAGCTCGGCAAGAAGGCTGTCAAAAAACTGGAGTTAAAATATAAATAAATTGTTACAATTACAATTACAATTACAATTATAAAAATGTACAAAATTCCAAAGGCAAAATATATAACAAGTTGTTTAAACTTCTAATTTAACTCCTTAGGACGTCGTCGGTGTCAAGCAAGGGCAATTTATCTTCTTCGACAACTAAATCTTTTCTCTTCAATAGATCTATAATTTTATTTAAAGAGTCCGCAATTGATTGCTTTTCGTTTTTGGGTAATTTGTTTAATTCTTCGGTTAAAAGATTCTGCATCGGAGAAGGAGCGCTTTTAACGGCTTTAAAGCCTTTATCCGTCGCAGTAATAAAAACCCTTCTTCTGTCCTGCAAGCTTCTGTCCCGCAGTATGAACTGTTTTTTCTCAAGTCTGTCGAGAATTCCGACTACGGTTGAAGGGCTGACATGGATCTGATTGGCGATCTCGGTTGCGGTTAAAGGTCCCTTCTCGGTAACCGTAATTAAACATATTGACTGGGGTACTGTAAGATTATGATCAGTGTTTAGCTTTTGCGAATGCCTTGCGATAGACCTGACTATGCTGCGAAGCGATCTTAGAATTTGAAGATCATATTGATTTTCTTCTTTTAGTGGCTCTGCCGTTAAGGTTACTTTATCGTTGGCTCTTTTTTTTTGCTCACCATTTTCCTTAGGTTTCCCCTGTGAGTTTTGGTCATTCATCCCAACACCCCTTCTAGTAATTATGTTTCAACCATAAATAATTAATATTGTTAATTTTAGAACAGTTAAATATTACTAGTTAATAATAATTACACAAAATGGATTAAATATCAAGTATTTATTAACCATATGTACTAGTGAATATTAGTA
>CAYYBZ010000021.1:0-10901 GCA_964470285.1 uncultured Oligoflexia bacterium | reverse complement strand
TAAATGTTAGATTACTAACATTTGACAATCAAATTCATAGTTACTGCAAGATTTAAATCATTATCGGAAGAAAATTTTGATTTTGAATTTTTTAAGGACTTTTATGGGCGGAGCAAAAAAACATTTTATAGAAAGTATAAATGGCTGGCTTAAAGAATGGAACGCAAATTTCGATGTTATTCTAAATAAATCCAGAAAACTAAAAGAGAAAAAAAATATAGAAATAGTATCTGAGATAAAGTCAATGGAAAGATCGCGGGATGAAATACAGTCAAAGATCGATTATCTGGAGAAAAACAGTGACAGCAACTGGAAGGACATTGCATACAGAATCAGGCACAGTGCCAGAAGCCTGACAGAACAAATAAATAAAATGTTTATCGAAATAAGCAGGAACTTAAAATAGTTTTTACAACCTGTATCAATTTATTGTTGAAATTTTCAGGCATTTTGGGAGGAATTTTATATGAAAAGAGCAGAAAATATAGTCTGTGTTGTTACGGGAGGCTCTCTTGGAATAGGACGTTCGGCATGTAAACTGCTTGCGCAACAGGGAGCAAAAGTCGCTATTACCGATATCAAAGACGAAGAAGGCAAAAAGCTGGCCGAAGAAATAAAAAATAAAGACGGTGTTGCGCGTTTCTGGCATCTTGATGTTTCAAAAGAAAGCGAAGTTCAAGAAGTTTTTTCACAGATAGATAAGGAATTCGGTTCAATTGACTGCCTTGTAAATAACGCCGGAATCTCAGGAACCGATAAACCGACACATGAACTAACAGAAGAACAGTGGAATAAAGTAATGTCAGTCAATGTCAACGGTGTTTTCCTGTGCACAAAGCACGCAATTCCATACATGAAAAAAAAGGGAAAAGGCAGCATCATAAATCTTTCTTCAATATACGGAATCATAGGCGCACCCGATATACCCCCCTATCACGCCTCAAAGGGAGCCGTCAGATTAATGACAAAAACCGACGCGCTTATGTACGCGAAGGATAACATAAGGGTTAATTCCATTCATCCGGGATTCATTTGGACTCCCCTTGTTGAGAATTACCTCAAAGAGCAGGGTAGCGTTGAGGAAGGAAGAAAGAAACTCGACAGCCTACACCCGATAGGACATGTCGGAGAACCTGACGATATAGGAAATGCGGTGGTTTACCTGTCCTGTGATGAATCAAAGTTCATAACCGGCTCGGAGCTTATTGTAGACGGCGGATATACCTGTAAATAAATAATTCATGCATTGCAATTTCATCAAAAACCTGTAAACAGAGCAGCCAAGTAAAACCTAAGATAAAACAAGCCCCTTATGATTTTTTGATTGAGGATTTTCTACTTACTCGATTGTTCTTACTTCAAGAAGTCGGAATATATCCCCCGGCTTTCCGTGAACCCCGCTTGCAACTATCATCCTGTCTCCGCGTTTTAAAAACCCGGATTTTCTTGCCGCTTTTTCGGCCTCTTTCAGCAGTATATCCACGTCAGAAGTAGCAGACCGGGAAATTCTCATCGGAAATACTCCCCGCAAAAGACGCATCTTTCTTTCAACCGCAGCTTCAGAAGTTAGGCAAAGAATGGGCACATTCGGGCGTGTATTGCTCATTATCATTGAAGAGCGTCCGGTTACTGTCGGAACAACTATGACTGCGGCTTTGAGTTCATTTGCAAGAAATACCGCCGCCCGGCTCATAATTTGTGGCATATCAGCGCTTTGGTCTAACTGATGCTTAAATGATACTGTTTGATTAAGCTTTGCATTTTCTGCTTTCTCTATGATGCTTGACATAGCCTTTACCGCATCTTTGGGAAAATTCCCGACACTTGTCTCCTCGGAAAGCATAAGCGCGTCGGTTCCGTTCCAGACAGCCGTAGCCACGTCGTTTGCCTCAGCCCGGGTAGGCCTTGCCGAAGAAACCATGGAAAGAAGCATCTGAGTGGCTATTATTACCGGTTTCCCATGCTGCCGGCAAATGTTGATTATCCGCTGCTGAGCCACAGGAACCTCCGCATACGGGATCTCTATTCCCAGATCTCCCCTGGCTATCATTACCCCGTCCGCTGCTTCAACTATATCCTCAAGATTGTTCAAAGCAGCGCGGGTCTCGATCTTTGCTATCACTCCCGCATCCATACCCGATCTTTTTAGCAAACTTTTTAAAGCTCTTAGGGCTTTGGCATTTCTCACGAAAGAAAGGCCTATATAGTCGGGACCGTTTTTTTTAAGCAAACAGTTTTAAATGGAGGTTTACTTATGAGAAGAGAACAATACATCGACAAATTAAGCGCCCAGCTTAAGGAATGGGACACAAAGCTTGAAAAATATGAAAATAAAGCATTACAGGCCCGGGGTGATGCTGAAATGGAATTTAAAAAGCGTATTGCGGATCTTCGCGAAAAAAAAGCTAAAGCAGGCAGCAAACTCCAAAAAATGAAAGAATCCTCATCGGTAGCTTTTGAAGAGCTAAAAACAGGGACAGAAGAGGCCTTTGAAAAAGTAAAAAACGCCTTTAAGTCGGCATTTTCCAAATTTGACTAGATCGGATTGAAGAGTAATATATCCACAGAAGAATAACGACAAGCGATCAGGCCGCACCGTATGTTTTTGCGGCCTTTGCAAAGTAAAGATAATTGCCTATAGCAAAATTAGCGATTGAACAATTAAATGTTCACTCAAAGTGAAAGACGGCTTGACAGATTCTCAATGATTTTGTTAACAATGAGAATATGGATGAAGTCGACAAAAAACGTAAAAAAAAGAAAATCCCTATTAGAGAGCCTGAAAAACGCAAACCTCCCATGAAGGACCCCAAAAAGAGGAAGCGTACGATAGACGATCCAGATAAGGACAAGTATCCTAAAAAGAAAGATCCTCCTCCGGATAAAACGGCTGTTTTTGACAGCGATGAATGACAGGCCATTGCTTTTTATTAAACTGAAATCGTAAGATATTCGCACTTATCCAAGCATTTTCAAAGATTCCTCTATAAAATCTGGAATATCCTGGGGATTTCTTGACGAAACGATATTGCTGTCGTTCACAACACTCTTGTCAATAAACTGTGCGCCTGAATTTTCTATATCCTTTATAATTGATTTCCATCCGGTAATTTTTCTGCCCTTAAGAACGTCCGCACTTATTAATAACTGAGGCCCGTGGCATATGGAGAAAACCGGCTTTCCGCTTTTTACAAAGTCCCTTACGAAACTAACCGCTTTTTCATCCGCCCTGAGTTTGTCCGGTGAATACCCGCCGGGTATTAAAAGTGCGTCGTAGTCATCAACCTTCGCGCTACTGATTTGCTCGTCTATAGTAACTTCAAGCCCCTCACGCTTGCCCTTGACCTTTTGTTTTTCCTTCAGACCCAGGTTGATAATTTCATGATCTTTCCTGCTAAACGCATCAACTGGTTTTTTGTATTCCGAATCCTCGAACAGATCGGTTAAAATTGCTGCTATTTTTGCCATAATATTCTCCTTTCACTGTAACTTTTCTTTTGATTTTTCAACATGTGGATATAATCTTTTATTTTGCCCCATTGTCTGTCCCCCGATCAGATCCTTCTTGAGAATGACACCGCGTTCTTTTAAAAATTCCTTGATCGTATTCCTGATCGATTCAACCGTCAGGTCTGCCTTTATCTCAAGATAAATATCTTCATATTCATTTTTAAGTAGCGAAACTGTCTTCTTACCGAATTTTTCATAACGTAGCATTCTTTTCTGAAAATTCTGCGGGTTATCATCATTTCTGTAGACAAGTCTGGAAGAGCAACTATCGCATACTTTCTGTTTTTTAGGAGGGGAATAATGAATATTGTACAGCTTAGTGCAGTTGGGACAGATCATCCTTCCCGTTACCCTTTTATACGCTTTTTCCCTTTCAATGATCAGTTTTACGATAGCGGTGACCTCCAGGTTATTACCTTTAAGGATTTCCATTAATCCTTTTATCTGTGTCGGCTTCCTAGGAAAACCCTCAAGAAATATCACTTCTTCCGCCTCGTTGTTCCTGAAAGACTCTCTTATATAATCCTGTACCGTTTGATCAGGGATAAAGTTCCCCTTCTCCATCGTTCTTTTAAGTTTTTGCGCTTCGCTGCCTTCATGTTGTGCTTTTTCCCTTAATATCTTTCCGGTCTCGATACATTTAATATTCGTATATAAGGATAGATTGTTCGCAATGGTTGTCTTACCGCTGCCCGGCGGACCGGCCAGCAAAACAAGATATTTCTTTTCAGGCATAATTGTCTCCTTATATTCTTATTTCCGAACCTTTTTCCATATATCATTCTTTTTTTAAAACATAGATTCTTCTTAATACCTGTAGACGGCCGCCATTTCACAATCGCAGGGCATCTCGCTTTCTTCCAGAGCGTAAACTTTACCGCTGTTGATTATTGTCTGGAGGGCCGAATAATTAAGAAGCTCTCTTGAATCTGTCTTTGCCTCTGCATAAAGCTCCACTTTATTGCTTTCAGGATCAAAGTTACCCCATTTCTGCCTGCCTATGCACACACAGAGATATTTAGTCTTTCCGTAAAAGGAAGATCTTACGATATCTTTAACGTCGCAAGATGCAAGATCCGATCTGGAGTGTTTTAGATATTCCTCCTTTATCTTTTTTGTATCGTCTATGAAACGGGGTTGTACAATTTCCCAAGTCTTTGAGTGAACCAGCATCTCATCTAGCTCTTTAGGATTCACATTTACAAATTCTTTTTCGATATTCGGATAACTTGAAACTTCCCTGTATATGGAAACAAGGTGGTCAAGGCCGATCAGAATCAGGGGATGCGACTTGTTCTCCAGCTTATTATTAAGGACCTTATCGAGTTTTCTGAAATACTGGGCCATATATTTTTTTTGTTTTTCCTTGCCGGACCCGTGTCCGTGAAAAGTGGCCGATCTGCCTGCGCCGTCTGTCTGTATTCCCGTCCTGAACTGCAGGCTTTTTTGCGGATTGTACTCGTTCAGGATTTGCGTAAATCCATTGATCTGATCCTCAATATCTACCGGCCAAACCTTGTATTTGTCGCCCAGATAGACCCTGGGCTCCTCAAGCTCAAGACACAGCACTGCATAACGTCCGTTGCTTTCGTAAAGTTTGAGTACAGGTTTAAGGTTGAACCTTTTGCCTATGTAAAGTGTATCGGGTACTTCCACAGGTAATCTGTAATACTCGAATCCGTCGGCAGAAATAAAAACCGCCAATCCCCTTTCCTGATAACCCCAGAAGATGGTGTTTTCTAACAGTTTGTATGCAGGTTTTAAAAATTTGCCTGTCTTTTTCGGACTGAAACCGCGCTCTTTAAGTCCGGCCTCGGTTTTTTGAATAAGATTCTTGAATCTGACCCTGTTTTGCTGTGTCTCTTTTCCCTTCACTACTGTGGGCAAATAAAGCGTAACAAGATTTTCTCCTTTGGCTTCACTTAGCAATTTTATGTTTTTTAAAGTTATGTGATGCACTTTTCCGCCTTTCGGGTTAAAAATAAAAATTATAAATTTTTATTATTTTAACAATTTCCAATTGGATATTGTCAATACCCTTATTTTACTTCATTCATCAAAAAGACAAATTGAGGTTTAGATATCGGACATTTAAATGATAGTAAAATTCTGATCTTTCAACTTACAGATGGCACTCTAATTGACTTTAAGCATCTGTATGTTAGTTTCTTTTTCAAGCGATAAATTAATTAAAACGTTTAAAAAACATGAAACACATATTCGAAGAAGGGAAAAACTGTTTTAAAATTTCCGGGTCTTGCGAAGGTTCCTTTATAATAGATGCCAGGGATTATTTTGAAACGGTTTATAATGCATTTATTACGGCAGAACACAGTATCTACATAGCCGGATGGGACATACACAGCCGCCTTGAACTTTTAAAAGGGCAATCAGCCCAAAGAGCCGATCATCCCGTGGTTCTTGGTGATCTTCTCAACACCCTTGTAAAAAAGAAAAAAGATCTAAGAGTTTATATTCTGGCCTGGGATTTTACTACGCTGTTTCTCCTTAAGCGGGAAAGCTTTCCGGAAATAAAATTTGAGTGGAAATCCGGAAAAAAGATCGATTTTGAAATGGACGATGAACATCCCCTTGGCGCTTCACATCATGAGAAACTGGTTGTAGTAGACGATGCTTATGCATTTCTGGGGGGAATTGACCTTACCGGCGCAAGATGGGATGATTCGGATCACGCTCCGGACAACCCCTTAAGAAAAGACCCTGCCGGTAAGGATTATTATCCTTTTCACGATGTTCAGGTAATGCTTAAAGGCGAGCCCGCACTTAATATCGGAAAGCATTTCAGGAAAAGATGGCAAAGAGCGGTAGATAAGCATATATCTAAGGTCCCTGAAATGAGAAGGGAAAAAACCCTTGCTAAGGAATTTAAAGCAACCGGCATCCCCTTCAAATATCTCGCATGTGCTCTTTCCAGAACCTTTGGAAAGTATAAGAATTACCCGGCAGTCAAGGAAATCGAGCAAATATTCTTATCGCTTATTGAAAGCGCAGGGAAATTTATATTTATAGAAAATCAATACCTCACAAGTTCGGCCGTAACCGACGCCCTTATTAAATCCTTAAACTCAGAGTCGGGCCCCAGAATTCTCATAATACTGCCGGAACACTGGACCGGCTGGCTTGAAGAAAAGATCATGTGGTCAATAAGAAAAAGACGTATACGTGATCTTTACGACGCCGACAGATTTAAAAGGCTTGAGATATTCTCTCCGGTTATGAAAAACAATCCGGCTTACAGATTAAAACTGCACAGCAAGCTCATGATTGTTGATAACAACTATGCACTTGTCGGTTCGGCGAACTTAAGCAACAGGTCAATGGGACTGGATACCGAACTAAGCGCCGTTCTTTACGAGAACAGCAATGATCATAAAAGAGCCGATTCGGTCATCAAAACTTTCAGAAACCGGCTTTTAAAAGAATATACACAAATAAATGACGACACATTCGAGGAATCAAAACTGTTCGAAAGCGGTCTTAAGGGTATGATTAAAGAGAAGGAAGACGGGCGCACTCTACGGGTTGTCGAACCGTCGGAATTCGACGAAGTGGAAGAGTTAATTAGCGATACTCAACTGGGCGACTGGGAAAAAACCATGGAAGCCGAAGAGGTGCTTGACGATTTTGTTTACGGAAGTTGGAAAGAAGTTAAATCAGGTTCTTTAAAAAAATGGCTGCTGACGGGAATAATTCTTGGCATTGCAGTCCTTATTTTTTCGTTAATATGCCTGACTGAATCTGAAAATATTTACAGTCTGGAAGGGATAAGCGGGGCGGTTAACGCTTTCAGGGATTCCCCCTTCTCTTCGCTGTGGGTCTTATCGGTATTTGTGCTTGCAAGCATATTGTTCATACCGATAAACCTGCTTATCATCTCCGTTAGTACCTTATTTGGCACCGTGGAGTCTTTCATTTATATACTTTCGGGAACGCTTCTTAACGCCCTTGCCGGTTATTTTACAGGCTATCTGCTGGGTGGAAGAAAAATCTCGCGGTTTTTCGGTTTCCGCCTTAAGAAGATAACAGAAAAAATAAAAAACAAGGGTCTGCTGCCCGTTATCGGGATAAGATTTCTTCCCATTACTCCTTTCAGCCTTGAAAATTTCGTATTCGGAGCGGTAAGATTTCCTTTGATAAAATACCTTGCAGGTACCCTGATAGGAATATTACCCGGAACAGTAAGCCTTGTATTTTTTCAAAAAAGCTTAATAGCCCTTTTGAAAGGTCCTTCACTGGGTAAATTCGCGGTTCTTATTCTTGTAGTCTCGGGAGGCTTATTGCTTCTGAACTTTATAAGAAAGCGATTTTCATAAATATGAATGATAAAAACATCTTTAAAGTAGTAACCTACAATATTCACCGAGGCATTAGCACTTATAAGAAAAGATCGCTTCTTGGTAAAATAAGCCGTGTGCTCGCCTCTTCAAACGCCGATATAATATGCCTGCAGGAGGTCTGGGGCAGCCCGGAAAACACTCAAGCTGTCCTTGAAGATTTTGCAGATCATATATGGACTTTTAGAGCATACGGCAGAAATGCGGTCTTCCCTGACGGTCATCAGGGCAATGCCGTTTTATCAAGCTACGATATTGAGTCATACGAAAATCTTAATCTGAAATATCGGAAACGCGAACCAAGAGGAGCTCTGGCTGCACGAATAAGAATTAGCGAATCCTGCTTTCTTACGGTAATAAATACACATCTTGGACTGTCTTTTAAGGAAAGAGAGTTTCAAATAAATATACTTAAAAAGTATATCGAAAAGAAAATAGATAATAAAGAACCTCTTATAGTAACCGGGGATTTCAACAGCTGGAAAAACGCACCTTTAGCTGACTGGGAAAGATCCTTATCCCTCAAAGAGGCCTTTAATTTTGAACACGGTCATTATGCCAGGACTTATCCCTCACTTTTGCCTTTTCTGCGCCTTGACCGGATCTACTTTAAAAATCTGGAATTAAAAAGCGCAAGAATTTTATCCGAATTAAGATTTAAAGGATTATCAGACCATCTCCCGATTGAAGCCATGTTGCTTGTCACTCCCTCCTATAAATAGTTTAAATCATATTCATTTCAAATAGTTATAAAACCGTGAAAGATTATTGTTGACAGGACATCATTATTTCGCTAAACATTTTTATGTAAATGATTCGCATAGCAAACATGATTCTAATAATTTTAAGCATAAAGAATTTTAGTGAGCTTTGTGAAAATAAAAACATGTCCCTTATAAATAATCTATAAAATCGGGAGGATGATATGTGTAGTTTTGAAAACATTTTATGTCCTATAGATTTTAGTAAAAATTCTCTGAAAGCTTTAGAAAAAGCCTCCGAACTTTCAAGGGTTTTTAGATCAAAACTCACTGTTCTGCATGTAATCGAAACCAACATAGATCAAAACAGCAATGAAGCTTCTTACCTGGACGGTTTCGATTCGAAGATTCCTCTTCATGAACCTGTAATGCTTAAAGCTCGCTTTGAGCAATATTTGTCCTGTATTATCCCGTCAAACATAGATTTCTATTCTTACGTAACAAGAGGCAACCCTGCGGACGAGATACTCAGGCTTGAAAAGCTATATGATATCAAATCAATTGTAATGGGACTTTACGGCAATACAAAAGATCTGGGAAGACTCTACGGAAACGTGGCCAAGAGAGTTATTGAGGAAGCTCAATGTGCCGTTTTTACCATACTTGATCAAGAAAAAATCCCCGAAGAAACCGATTATGAGAAGCATTTAATAACTAATCTGCCGGAAGAGTATTACGGATCCGGAAATCCTATTAAAGTGCTCGAAAAGGATTTTAACAGGTATTTCCAAACAAGAAAACAAGGATAAAGGTGATTTTGGAGAATTTATGACTGAATTAAAGAAAATTCAGCTGGCCGCAGATTTTACCGGGCCGTGGATAAGAGCGGTGCAGGCTGCAAGAAAGATATCAAATAACTTTAAATCAGATGTAATTGCCCTGCATGTCCTTGAACCTATACCGGTATTACCTTCTCCTACGGGCCCTTCCAAAACCCAAAAGATAAAGGACCATGAGAGCAATACCGAAGATGAAGCCTTAAAAAATTTAAACAGAATCTTAGACAATGAATTTCCTTCAACTACACGAGTGCTGGCATCGGTTTGTAGGGGAACCCCGGAAATAGAGATCGCCAAATCGGCAAGAGAAAACGGTGCAGATCTTATTATATTGGCTCTGCATAACGGAAAGAGGTCAAACTTCAATATCTCTTTAGCAGAAAAACTTTTAAACGAGTCGGATATCCCCCTCTTGATAACAAAGGAGACACAATAAATAAATAAATAACCTTTTTTTAATTAAAAAAAATAATTAATCTTTAAACGCCTGAAAGGAGGTGCATTCATCATAAAGAACACAAAATTATTTTCATTTTTCCTGGTAATGTTACTGGCAGCGAGTTTTTCAATATTGCCTAATCTTATGAGCATGGCAAAGTCAAAAAGCCCCGATATCAAGGATGTAGATATAAAAAATGCCCTTGATTCAGACTTGCTTTTTGATCCGATGGTCTCGTCTCATCTAATAGACATTAACATAACGAACGGAATAGTAACGCTTTCAGGCACAGTTAACGACATGCTGGAAAAAGACAGGGCAATAAGAATAGCTAAGAGTATTAAGGGCGTACGATCGGTAGTAAACAACATGAATGTCAAACCAGTTTACAGATCGGATAGTCAGATCAAAAGTGACGTTATGGCCACGTTATTGACAGATCCTGCAACCGATTCCTATGATATCGACACCATTGTTAAAAGCGGCATTGTTACACTTACGGGCAGCGTTGATTCCTATTCGGAAAAAGAGCTCTGTGAAAAGGTCGCAAAGGGAGTCATAGGTGTAAAAGATATAAAAAACCGCATCGGTATAGATATCAATACTACACGTCCCGATTACGAACTTAAAACCGAGATTGTAAGAAACCTTGAATTCGATCCCTATGTCCAGGACGGCCTTATAAATGTAAGCGTAAATAACGGAAATGTAACCCTTTCAGGAACTGTAGGAAGCGCCGCCGAAAAAACCGATGCTTACACGGATGCCTGGATAACCGGCGTCAAATCCGTAAACGACGAAGCGCTTAAAGTCAAATGGTGGGCAAGAGACGAACTTCGCCGCAAAAGCAGAATAGCAATAAAACCGGATTCAAAGATCAAAAGAGCAGTTGAAGACGCTTTTCTTTTTGACCCTAGGGTTTACTCTTTCGAGATCAACACCGAGGTAAACAACGGTTCGGTAACTCTTACAGGTTTAGTCGACAATCTCAAAGCCAAACGCTCTGCCGAGGAGGATGCCAGAAATACCCTTGGCGTTTGGAGGGTTAAAAACTACA
>CAYYBZ010000020.1:11099-13926 GCA_964470285.1 uncultured Oligoflexia bacterium | reverse complement strand
AGTCCACTGTGTATTTCCAAAATCCTAAATGCCGCCCCCAATAGCTGAATTCATCGTTTTCGGCAGACACAGCCATGAGTTTTTTAAAACTGATACTGGTTTGCGTTTTTAAAGGTTCAGACTTATATTTGACAGACTCGTCCTGAGAGCCCGCTAAAACATTTAAGGAAAATAATAGAATTATTGCGGCAGTAGAAATAAAAAGCTCTTTGAGATTCATGAAGTCTCCTTAAACGGTTACAACCCTCTCAGTATTGGAACGGCATATTACCAACATTGATACGATGTGTCAATGCTAACGCAACAAAACATTAACAATTTGATTTCATTATCTATTTCTTAACAGCTTCTATATTGAGCTCAATTTCAACTTCGTTGCCTACAACCAGACCCCCTTTATCCATGGTTTTGTTCCAGGATACTCCCCAATCCTGTCTGTCAATCTTTAAACTCCCGTTAACGCCGAATTTCGTATTTCCATATGGGTCCTTAATCCGATCTGTAATCTCTAAAGGAATTTCAATGTTCTTCGTTTTGCCTCTCATTGTAAGAGGTCCTTTAACCACGAAATTATTGCCACCCTTTTTAACTACTTCCTTGCTTTTGAATGTTATGTAAGGGAATTTTTTTGCATCAAAAAAATCAGAATTTCTTAAGTGATTGTCTCTTTTTTCATTATTAGTATTAATGCTCGCTGTTTCGATTTTTAACTCTACTGTGGATTTTTCGGGTTTTTTCTCATCAACGGTAATTTTTGCGGAATATTCGCCAAAGCTCCCCCTGACCTTTGTTATAACCAGATGCTGAACCGAGAAACCTATATAAGAATGGATATTATCTATCTTATAGTTATCCGCTGCAAATCCGCTACCCGATAATAAAAAAGTAGAAATCAGAACTGCTAAGAGTATATTGCACTTTTTCATACTAACCTCCAATTGAAAATAATGAACATAAACATATTGAATTTTTGCCAATAAAGTCAAGTTAGTTTTTAGCAGAGTAATGCTGCAGCATGATAAAAGCAATAAAAGTAAAAATCCCTTTATGTTAAATGTTTTGACAGATTAACAAATAAGTTGACAATATATTACAATATACTATATTAGTGTTATTAAATTGTATCCTGGTTTGACTTTATGCATAAAAATTCCAATGACTCGCATTTCTTGAGTAAATTTTCATTTACCAGGAATTTAACTGTCAAAAGAATTTACGCTAAAGAGAAATTTATCGATGATAATTATTCCGGTTCAATCGGAAACTGTCGCAGTACCTACCATTCTTCAGACCCTCTAATAGATTCTCTTTATGCGAGAAAAATAACTAAAGAGTTTTGGAGGTAAGAAATGGAAAAGACAAAGGCTGTATTTGAATCACAGTTAACAGCCACCGATGAAGGAATCAATCCCTTAGACGACCTGATAGAAGATTTAGACGAGATCTTAGCCGATTTCGAAGAAAATCTTCCCGCTGAAGCATTAGAGGAGCAACCGCCACAGGAAATGCCCGATCCCAGGCAGGGAGACTATCTCGACAAAGGCTATCAGACAATGATAGGCACGTTTGTTGAAATTATCCAGAATGCCCTTAAACCCGTAACAAGATATGTAAAGGCTATCAAGCTTGGGAATCATTCAAGGGAACTTTTCGAACTGATAGATTTTACTGTCAGTCCCCTTATACCAAAAGTCAATGAGGTTGAGCTGGTTGAAGTTGCCTCTAGAATGGAAGGCTTTAAAAATGCAGCCGTAACATTCATTCACAGAGAAAAAGACTTAATTGAGAAAAAGGATTTAAAAGAGTTTTTCAAACAGTACAAACCGCTACACGACATATTGCATCTTGAATACAGAGGCAATAAAAAGGCCGTTTCCAACATATTAAAATTTTATAAACTCTTAAGACAGGATGAGTATTTAACTACCGAGGATATAAAGAAGTTCTTCGCGATAGGTGTTCCATCAATAACTTCTATCAGAAAAACATCTTCCAGAGATTTAACGAGCCTTTCAGGGCTTGAAAGAGAAAAGGCAAAAAAAATCAAAACAATAGCGAACTGGTTCAGAGAGTTTAAATACGAAGAACTTGAAGAAAAAGATATAAGCTTCTAGAAAGCCTTGCAAGATACCCTTACTTGCCGAACAGTTCCTTTTTGGATTTTGTATGGGCTTTCTTTGCCCTTTTCTTGCCTCTTTTACCGGCTTTACGGTTTCTTACAAGTTCAGTTTTTTTAGTAGGTGATCCCATAATTATCTCCAGATTAATAACAAGGAAGGAGTGTATAGCAGAATTGGAGAATTTTGTCACATAAAAAAGGGCGAGATGTTGCGCTTTAGTATCCGGGTTTTTCCTTTAGAGTTTTTGCTTTTAGGTCAGGTTGACAGAAATCTTTCGATTATTCTATCTCCTCTTTCGGAGTTATCATGTCTTTTAAAGTTTTTTCAGTAAGAAAGGTAGCATACTCATTGCTTGAATGCTCCCCCTGTGTCATTTAACTTTGACTTTGGGGTATTCCCTTTCAAACCGCCCTGGGATTGTGGCCCAAGATTTATCCTTTTCTAGACTTTGAATCTCCCTTAGAGTATCTCCCTGATCCGCTATTCCGAATTGAAGTTAATGTGTGCACTCACCAAATTAGTTCGGAACACTCTTATAGAATTTGTTTCCCTACAGCACATAAGCTAAGAAATGTTTCGTATGGATCTTTCAATGCCTCAAAAGACCTCGAACACCTGCATGGTTTGTTTACCATCATGGCGTTCATCGCATTTCATAACTGCAAGGCCTTTTTTCATGCCTTAAGCGCTCATGGGATTGACCTTTC
>CAYYBZ010000020.1:0-11089 GCA_964470285.1 uncultured Oligoflexia bacterium | reverse complement strand
GAGCGTTGTGCATGCTTTAAAGCTTAAAAATCCTTTCGGATTTCTTTGCTCCCCTGCCGTTAGCTAAAAAACAAAACATATCCTTAAAAAGGAATGTAAGTTTAACAGCCCTCGCTTCGAAGCCTTTTTCCTTAAAGCAAGCAGTACTTTCATAAAGTTTATTAAGCTTCATGAAAGCCTAGTGCTCTCTTAGGTTTTTCACTTCTAAGGTAACTGGGCCATGGCAATGAAACCGGCTCCCCGGTTTCTCCTCTTACACAGTTGATCAGGATCATGTGAGCCGAGAGGTCAATGATCTTAAATTCTGTCTTAGAGTTTTCATTAATCCACAGCTTAGTTTTTTCTAAAAGAAAAAACGACCTTTTTAGTGTTTGCCACCTTCTTCATTTCCCGACGATTAAGAGGTTTAAAGAATCCTGGATTATTTTTTCTCCTGAAATACTGACATCCATTACTGGAGTCTTAATATTTCATAAGGATTCCTTTAATTAAAACCTCAGACAAAAGCTCGTTAGGATTGTGTTAGGTGCCGGACCAAAAGTCTCATCTCGCCCAATATTTATTTCATTTAAAAGAACAAAACTTCTTTTTCAAAAAGTGTGAATCGTTTTTACTTTTGAGTAAGAAAACTGTCAATACAAAATTAAAAAAAAATTAAAGAAATATTTTCCTGTTAGGAAACAATTACTTACGAATCAGAGTTATCCACAGAAATTGTTTTAGAAAGTTTTGGCCGTACATTATTCATCCTTAATCCCTTGCTGGACATGTATTAACACTTACCGTAAACTAAATTTCTTTCCGGACAAAACCTTAAATAGCATCTAGGCCATAATGCTTACTGGAATTGTATTTCAGATAACACTAAATTAAAATCAATCAAAGCGAAAAAATCTGTAAGATAAGAATATGATCAGATTAAAGAAGGTAAAAACCTATGACGGTTACAAATCCGGCCAAAGAATTGAAAGTTTTGAAATAAACACAGAAATAATAACCGTTGAAAAAGTTATAGAAACTAAAATTATTGAGGATACCGAATCGAGAAGCTCCAGAAGGAAATTTTTTAAGGTTCTATCAAGCAACGGTCAAACCTATAGAATAATTTATGAAATAAAATCGGATTGCTGGTATTTAGAATAACCGTTAACGCTTTTTTCTTTCTTCTTTAACTTCCTGAGCCTTTCTTGCCTTTCTTTCTTTGAGTTTTTTCTGGCTCTTTCTTCTTTTCATCTTATGTGTTCTTTTATTGTCATGCCTGCCCATATTTGAGACTCCTTAATAAATCTAAAGATTAATCAGGTTAAGATTGTTTTCTTTGCTGTGTTTTCGTTCTATGGATTCACCAAAACTGTCTATTATTATTTCGGCGGTACCCGTTGTTTCGCCCTTAAAAAGATGCCCGCCGAACGTTTTAAAGTTTTCATCCGAAATCAAAGTATGAATATGTATCACGGGTTCGCCGTTAAGTCTTGAAATATTTCCACTAAGGCTCAACACCTCAAAATCGCCCTTTATAGTCTTTTCCAGATACTGTTTTTTTTCAAGATCAAAGTATCCCAGCTCGGGATCCTTGCAGGTTCCAACTCCTGAGATAGAGGCTCCTTTTATATCTTGCTTTGCCGCAAATTCCATAAGTTTTGCGATAATATCTTCGCCCTTTTGCAGGATTACATACCATCTTTCAGGGCTCTTATTAATTGAGTCTGTCTTAGAATAATTCATTTTAAAATCTCCCTTGATCATTCATCATGCCCTATCACTTTGAATAATAGCTGTCAAACAAACTGCTTCTTGACATTGTATCATAAATAACTGATCTTAATAATAAGGAGAATCAAATGTTACAGGATTTTAACAAGGAAGTCTTAGATCATATTAAAGGTTTTGAGCAAAAACTCGAAGAAAACAATACCAGGCTTTATCATCTTGAGTGGAACATATACTTTTCGAAAGAGGATCCGGAGCTTAAGCCTTTGAGGGAAAAGAGCCTTTCGATTTACAACAACCTTCAAAACTTTAAAAAAATCAAAGATTTTATTAAACGTCTCGATTGCGGTGAAAGCTTAAGTTCAAAAGCAAAAAATCTTCTTTTAAAGTGGGGTGAAGACCTTTCCAGAGAAATTCTTCCTACTGAAAGTCTAAGAAAAAAAGCCCTTCATCTCGCCGAGTTTGAAGACAATCTTACAAAAGACAGAGGATCGTTTCGCATTGACATTGAAACACCCGAAGGCAGAAAATCCTTAGCCTTTGAAGAAACCCAAAATATTTTAAGAACCGAAAAAAATAAAAACTTAAGAAAAGATGTGTGGAGAAAAAGAGAAAAGCTCGGAAAGATTCTGCTTTCAAAAGGTTTTAAAAAACTTATAGATGAGAGAAACGAATTTTCAAGGGAAGCTGCAAAAGAACTTGGCTACGATAATCCCGAATCCTTCAATTACTACAGATTAAGACTCGAACAGATGGATTTTGACGAAAAAAAACTGTTTGATATTTTTGATAATCTTAAAAAACGCTCAGACAAACCTACAAAAAAAATTCTTGAGAAACACTGCAAAGAAAATAACTGGGAAAGAATAGAGCCGTGGGATTTATCCTTTATTACTTACCGTGAAAACAGAAATCTTGACAGTTATTATAAGCTTAATGAATTAAATAATAACGTAGAAGAAACCGCCGCCAGCATGGGATTTACACCAAAAGAATACAATCTTACATTTGATCTGTTCCCCAAAGAAGGCAAGCTTGACAATGCCTTTCTTTTTCCCATTACCCCCCCGACATACGTTGATGGAAAGTACAGGGGCCGGGGAGACATACGGCTCTTTGCAAACATGATAGAGGGGGGAATAAGAGAGCAGAAAACAATGCTTCACGAATGGGGGCATCTGCTGCATTCATGCGAAACAAAGCAGGAATTTTATATTTTCAGGGGAATGCAGAATAATCCTTCTTTAACCGAAGGAATCGCCATGCTTTTCGAACGTTTTGCCCTTGAAAAGGAATTTTTTACCGACATTCTTAAAACTTCCGACGATATCGAATCACTGCTGAATGAGGCTAAACGTCAGGAAAGCGAAACGGCCCTTCTTGAATTGAGACTTATTCTTTCAAGAGTTTATTTCGAAAGGAAGCTTTACTATCATCCCGAAAAAAGTCCCGCGTCTATATTCTCTGAGGTGCTGAAAGATTTTTTCTTCGTGGATAAATACGACGGCATAGATGCATGGGTTGAAAGACCGCACTTTGTAAGTTCTCCCGTATATTATCAAAGTTACGCAGTAGCAACGCTGTTAAGAGAACAGTTCTTTTCATTTTTAAAAAATGAATTCGGTTCTATTGTTTCAAACCCAAAGGCCGGGAATCATCTTAAAGAAACATGCTTTGCTTACGGCAACTCGCTTAAGTGGGGAGAAACAGTAAAAAGAATGATCGGGGAAGAATTAAACCCCGATCCTTTCCTTAAGAAAATATCTTCTTATTAACTTTACTGTTATTGAACCTGCGATCCAAATACCTGTACCGGAAAATGTTATCAGAACGGGCAAAAACGGAATACCGTAGCGGGGTTCTATGTGAAGAGGTAAAAAGATAAAATTAAGGTAAAGGAAGACGGCACCGCATAACAATGCGAACCTGCAATCACTTCTGCAAACAGCAGCGAATCCGATCACGGCAAAAATAAAGTATATCGTATAATAAACTCCCGGAGGCTCTTTTACTGAATAAACGGAGCTATAGTTCTGATACCACAATCTCGGCGATTTCAATAAATAGCTGCCCAGAACATTGAAAGGATTTTTTTTAATCCTGTCCTTAGTTTTTCTCATAAAGTAACTATCGTATTGAAGAACATCTGCAGTTCCCGTAAACTGGTAAAACATTAACCGGTGATAATTTTTATAAACTTCCTTTTTTTCTTTTTCGTCCGAAAATATCTCAGATGGAAAATCAGTGAAGTTCAGTTTTGAATAATAACCCTCATAAGTTCCGTTATACATCAAAAGACCGAGATTACCTTTTGAAACGGGAATAAACTTCCCAAATACAGTCCAGTTTCTGAAAGTCCACAAACCTGTAACTACGCAAAATACTAGAATGAACAAAACATACTTTTTATACTTTTCGGCAACAGCTCTCTTATCCGAAAAGAACATAAAAGCCAGCATTACAAAAGATAAAAGAATATACTCTGATCTGCATATAGAGAGCAGTGAGCAGATAAATGCTGAAAGTATATAAAAATAAAGTTTATTTTTCTTAAGCGCCAAAATTAAACTTATTATAGAGCCTGTCATTAGAAAAGCGGTTAAAGTTTCTGTCAATATAGCTTTAGTGTAGTCGATACTGAATAGACAGACAGAATAAATAGAAGCCGAAAAAAGAGCAGCGGATAAACAGGACCTCTTGTTATCACAGGACCGGCATCAACCGGTTTGAGCTTTTTTGCTGAATCATCCTGATTTCCTATAGTAGGGCCTACAAAACCTTTGCCCTCAAAAAGATTATATCCAATAGAGTGGTACAGGTAAGAGTCCCTGAATGTTCCCAGACCTTCCCTGGCTGATTCTGTTTGGTATACAACATCTGAGATTCTTAAGTAACCGGCCAGGAGTAAAATGCAAAGAAGAACAGAATATGCCCCAAAATCCCGTTTGATTGTTTGTAGCGCTATTTAGAACCTCTTTTTCTTAAGGATTTTGCGGGAACGCCCGCCCAGATTTCATGGTCAGGAACATCCTTTGTTACAACCGAACCTGCTCCGACAACGGCACCCTCACCTATTGTTATGCCCGGCAAAATTATTGAGCCGTAACCTATATCGCAGCCGTCTTTTAAAACAACCTTTTTAAACTTCAATTCATTGAAAATTATCGGTTTGCCCAAATCACCGTCGTCTTCATGTTCTGAGGTAAAAATTTTAACATAGGGCCCAATTCCTACGGCCTTTCCTATCTTTAAACCTCCTGCCGAATGTAGAAAGCTCTCCTGACCCACCCAGGTATGATCGCCGATTATCATCTCATTTTTGAAATATCCTTTTATATAGCAGTTATGACCGATATAAACATTGTTACCTATAGATATGTTTTCGGGATTAAAAACCTTGACTCCGTCCTCGACTATTACGTTCTCGCCAAAGAGCTTAAAATCCTTTAAAGAAAACTCACCTGTTCCGTGCGATCTGAAAATTCTTGGGTTATCGAATTTCACAATAATTCTCCTGACATACTTTTATTTGGAAACTTTATCATCATTATATATTAAATACTTTTTAATTGACTAACATATTTATTTCAATTAGAAAATGTAGCTTATTTCAACTTTAAATCCTAAGGGAGGAGAAAATGAAAAAGATCTTAATCGTACTTTTAGCTGTTGTTGCCATAACCGCTTCGTGCACCGGAGTGGGATACGCAGAAGAGAGAGCCGGAAGATTTTCAACAAATTCAGGTCTGGGTTTTATGGCCGGTCAGGGTTCTGAGAGCTTTTTATGGCAGTTCGGCGGTGACTATTATTTCACCGACCTCGTATCGGCAAATCTCGAATTGGGAATACTCGCCGGAGATTTCTTTTTCTTCCAGTTTATGCCCAGATTAAGACTTACATTTGATATAATCGAAAACCTTGAAGGATTCGGTGATTTCGGATTCGGATATTTCGTAGGTGACGCGGATGACTGGATAATGGCATTCGGTGGCGGTGCTCACTATTTCTTCCTTGACGGTCAACTGGGTTTAGGATCAAACCTTGATTTCACCGTTAACGGTATCACAGGTGGAAGATTCAACATACAGTGGGCAATTGTAAACGTAATGTACAGATTCTAATTAACGGAAATATATATTTCCCAGATTTCGTCAGTTGAAAATATGAGGTTTGTATGAATTACCTGAAAGAAGATTCTCTGTGGACAAAAGAACTTATTCATTCCCATGTAAATGCCAGAATACTTGGCATTTCTCTTTTCGTTCTTTTAACCTTACTTGGAGCGTTTGTCAGGATACCTCTTCCCTTTACACCTGTTCCGATTACGGCCCAGACTTTCTTTGTAATTCTTTCAGGTCTTTATCTTAAGAAATATGACGGCTCACTTAGCCAACTCATATACGTTGTAGCTGGTTTTATCGGACTACCTGTTTTTGCAGGCGCCGCCGGTGGGGCAAAGATTATCTTAGGTCCCACCGGGGGTTACATCATCGGCTTTATCGTAGCCCCCTTCCTTGTAAGATTCATTTACGAAAAACTCGGCATAAAGAATATATTCTCCAAATCAATCATTGCGTTGGCATCAGGAACCGCATTAATTCATGTTCTTGGAGTGATGAACCTTTCCTATTTCATGAATATAGGTCTTGTAAGTGCTTTTCTGTTAGGTTGCGCGCCCTTTTTACCAGGAGCAGTTATCAAAGTTGCACTTGCCGCCGAGATATTCTCATTCCACAAAAAGTTCTCTAAATAAAAGTTTCATAACGAGTTCAAGAGCGGTGATATGCTTAGGCTCAAGCATCAAACAATGGAATTATCGCTTGTCTTTACACTCCTTTTATATTATTAAAATAGCTCTTTAGAAAGGGGTAAGTATGCTTAAAGAAAAAGTAAAACAGGCCGTTGAGATATTAAATGAAAAGGATATTGATCTGTGGCTTACTTTTGGAAGAGAAAGCTCTACATCTCATGATCCTGCCACAGAACTTATTGTCGGAGCTCCTTACACATGGCAATCCGCATTTATGATTCCAAAAACAGGAAAAACAACAGCGATAGTCGGGCAGTATGATCAAACAGGAATTAAAGCCACAGGGCTTTACAAGAATGTTGAAACTTATCTAAAATCTATTAAGGAACCTTTCTTAAAAACACTAAAAGAAATAAACCCGGGTAAGATTGCAATTAATACCTCCAAGAACGACGTAACCTCTGACGGCTTAACTCATGGAATGTACGAAATACTGACAGAATACTTAAAAGAGACTCCTTTTAAGGACCGGCTGGTCTCTTCGGAATCAATTCTCGGAGCCCTGCGTGGAAGAAAAACAAAAACTGAATTAAAAAGAATCAAAGCAGCCGTCGATGCAGCCGAAAAGATTTTTTCAAAAGCCGGGCGCTATATGAAACCGGGCAAGACTGAAACTCAGGTTGCCGAATACATGAAAAAAATCGTAAAAAAAGAAGGCCTTGAACTCGCATGGTCCGAAGATCATTGCCCGGCAGTCTTTTCAGGTCCTGAAACCGCCGGAGCGCATGCTGCACCTACAAAAAGAAAGATAAAAAGGGGTCATGTCCTTAACATCGACTTTGGAGTCAAAAAGGACGGCTACTGTTCGGATCTTCAAAGAACATGGTATTTCTTAAGAAAAGGTGAAAAGAAGGCTCCCGAAGTGGTTGTAAGAGCCGTAAACATAATCAGAGATTCCATTTTTTATGCAGCAAAAAATATAAGACCCGGCATGGAGGGCTGGAAAGTTGATGATATGGTAAGAAGCGCTATTGTCGACGAGGGATTCGAGGAATATCCTCACGGACTCGGCCACGAGATAGGAAGAGCCGCCCATGACGGATCGGGTCTTTTTCCCAAATGGGAAAGATACGGGGAGCAGCCATATAACAAGGTCGAGGAGGGACAGGTTTATACATTAGAACCGAGAATTACAATTCCCGAATACGGCATAGCGACCCTAGAGGAGATCGTTGTAGTTACGCCGACAGGGGGAAAATTCTTATCAAACAGACAAAAGGAACTTTATTACATTAAATAATTAAAGGAGTAATTAAGATGGCAAAGAAAGTTAACATTGGCGATACGGTTGTTGACCGCTTCATAAGGTACGTAAAAGTTGATACTCAATCAAGCGAGAACTCCAAAACATTTCCAAGCACCGAGAAACAAAAAAATCTCGCAAAAATAGTTGTGAAAGAACTTAAGACGATCGGTCTCAAAGACGCCCATATGGATAAATGGGGATACGTTTACGCAACTTTAAAGGGGAATACCAAGAAGAAAAAGGTCCCTGCTATAGGATTCATCGCACATTTCGATACTTCTCCTGACGTTTCGGGAAAAAACGTAAAACCACAGCTTCATAAAAACTATAAAGGCAAAGATATTGTGCTGCCCAAAGACAAAGCACAGGTAATAAAAGTCAGAGAAAACAAGACTTTAAAAAAAGTTAAGGGCGACACCGTAATAACGGCCGACGGGACTACACTTCTCGGTGCCGACGACAAAGCCGGAATAGCGGAGATTTTGGACGCCATGCATTTTCTTGTAAACAATCCACAGATAAAACACGGGGACTTAAAAGTCGGCATTACTCCCGATGAAGAAATAGGGTGCGGGGCCGATCATTTTGACGTAAAAAAATTCAAGGCCAAATACGCGTACACAATTGACGGAGGCGAGGCAGGCGAAGTCGAAAACGAAACCTTCTGTGCAGATTCGGCCAATGTAAAATTCTTCGGAAAAAATGTTCACCCCGGATATGCAAAGGATAAAATGGTCAATTCTTTAAAGGTAGCCTCATATTTCATTACACTGCTGAAAAGAAGCCAGGCTCCTGAAGGAACGCGGGAAAAACAGGGCTATGTTCATCCGAATACCATAAAAGGCGGAGTAGAAGAAACCGAAATTAATTTTTTAATTAGAGATTTTATCGAGGCAAATCTTAAAAAATGGGCAAAACTTTTAAAAGATAATGCAAAAAAGACCTGCAGGAAATTTTCCGGTTCCTCATTTTCGATCGAAATAAAAGAATCGTACAGAAACATGCTCTATCAGCTGAATAAGGATAAAAGAGTTACTAACTACGCGGTTGAAGCAGTTAAAAAGGCCGGAGTAACCCCTATTCGCAAGGCTATAAGAGGCGGAACGGACGGCGCAAGACTTTCATTTATGGGAGTTCTTACTCCGAATCTTTTTGCAGGCGGTGAAAATTTCCACTCCAAACTTGAGTTTGTCCCTGTGGGTACCATGAAAAAATCTGTAGAGACAATAATAAACCTCGTTCAGATATGGGAACACCGTTCTAAATAATCTAAATATATGTTTTTTCTTGCTTTGCACCAGTTTATCTAGTAATTAGAGTGAATCTTCACTTGTAAGATGCTGATTTGAAAGGTTTTTTAGAAATTTATTTAATAATAAAGAGGTGCTTATGAGCGAGAATGCAAACGTAGAAACAAAAAAGAAAAGATCCAAATTCCCCGGTGTTTTCTGGGTGGCCAACGCTATCGAAGTCCTTGAGAGATTCTCCTATTATGGAATTTATATGGGCTTCGGTATTTATATGACACATCTTGGATTTGCAAAATCGGATCTTGGCTGGGTTCAAAGTGTTTTCCTATTCATATCATACGGTATACCGATATTCTCGGGAACATTTGCCGACAGATATGGATTTAAAAAAGTTCTTATAGCATCATATTTATTGTATTTACCGACTATTCTGCTTTTACTTGTAACCAAATCGTTGTCCGGTATTGCGCTTACAATGATAGGTATTGCCATGGCAGCAGGTACATTTAAGCCTCTAATTGCCGGAACAGTCAGAGTAGTCACCGACGGAACGAATAAAACACTCGGATTCGGTATCTTCTATCAGATGGTTAATTTCGGTGCATCTTTCGGACCAATCGTTGCAGGTAATTTAAGGGCTCTGTCATGGAACAAAGCCTTTCTGGCAATGGCCGGCGGAATAGTTCTTATGCTTATAATCACGATTTTCTTCTATAAGGAACCCCCGCGTGAAATGGAGGGAGTTACCTTAAAACAGAAATTTAAGGATCTCGGTATAGTGCTTACAGATTATAAATTTGTAGCTCTGCTTGTCATCTTAGGAATTTTCTTCTGGTTACCCTTCTGGGCTTTTTTCAATATTTTAGGGATGTATGTAGATCAACATCTTGATACTGCCAGATTATATTTCAATATTAAAAGAATAGTCACACTTTCAGGTATTTTACCGGACAGTTTCGGCAGATGGTTTACAGGATTTTTCTCAGCTGAGAAAGACGGGCAGTGGAGAATACTGGGTGAAACAATCGCTCATACGGGTTTCATAATAATGTTCTGTCAGGTATTTGTTTCAAGAATAGCGGAAAAATTCAAGGCAATTCCTACTTTTATTTTCGGTCTCGTACTCGCCATAATCGGTTTTGTACTGCTGGCTTTTGCAAAAATATCGCTTCCTGTACTTGCCATACTCGGCGTTATCATATTTGCAGTAGGCGAAATGGTCTCCAGCCCAAGAATTCAGGAATACATCACATGGATTGCCCCTAAAGAAAAAGCAGGCCTCTATATGGGTGCAAATTTCCTCTCGGTAATGATAGGCGGCGGTCTTTCAGGGATTACCTATACCGCATGGTACGGATATTTTGAAAACGCAGGTACTCCCGACTATATATGGTACGCTCTTGCCGGTCATACTCTTTTGGGAATAATCGCCATAGCTATTTTCACAAAAACACTCGGCGCGTTTGAAGAGCTTGATAAGTAATCAGGCAATTTTTAGACAAATTAAAAGGCGGGCCATTAAGCCCGCCTTTTTCACAATTTTCCAACAAACAACAAGAGCTTATTTGGCAAAATCCGTAAGGATCTCCGACTGGGAAGAGAAATGTAAATGCAGGACAAAAATCAATGAAAATACTTCATAGTCGGTTAGTTCAGATTATAAATAAACAGGTAACATCCCGACATTTCAAGTAAGAATTGAAATTCGAATTCAAGAACAAAAGTTACGGATACTATGAACTATTTATCAGGATATAAAACGGGTGAAATATCTAAATCATAAATTTTCCGTTCTTCATTAAGACCTTGTTTTCTACTTCAATTGTCGCTTTATCTACGAGCATGTCATAATGATGCTTGCTCTTATTTTTACCGAATCCGTATGAGTCGCCTATCGCGAAATGGACAGTACCCCACGCTTTTTCAGCTTCCAGCATATTTTTGCATATCTTGGCGCCTCTGTTTGTTCCTATGCCGAACTCGCCTACCATCTTACCTGTTGAATCCTTACCTATAAGTTTCGGCCTGGCGATATTCGCAGAAGCCCATCCAGTAGGCGCTAATGTTCCCAGC
>CAYYBZ010000019.1:0-14240 GCA_964470285.1 uncultured Oligoflexia bacterium | reverse complement strand
TAGCGTTTTTTTCAATATTTAATATTTTATAATAATCTTTTGAAGTCATAAAATTTCCTGTTTATTTAAGTGCCGCTTTTTTAATCTTTTTAATTATTTTCGATTTACTTGAATAGACCGATTTGATTATAAAATCTACTAGCTCTTTCGCAACATTTACTCCTGTAGCCTTTTCAATGCCTTCAAGGCCCGGGGAAGAATTAACTTCCATAACCTTGGGGCCTTCCCGGGATTCGAGCATATCTACTCCGGCTATATCTAAACCTATTACTTTTGTAGCCTGTACAGCCTCTCTTTCTACGTGCTTATTTACCTTCACATTCAACCCCCTGCCGCCACGGTGCAGGTTTGAGCGGAACTCTCCTATTTTTGCCTGTCTTCTCATAGCAGCGACAACCCTGTTCCCTATGACAAAAAGCCTTAAATCCCGGCCGAAGGACTCTCTGATACATTCCTGAAGCAATATATCCTGCCCCAGACTCCAAAGAGTATCAAGTGTTGATTCGATTGTCTGATAATTATCGGCAAGCATTACACCGACACCCTGAGTACCGCTTAAAAGCTTAAGTACAACCGGAAACCCTCCTATATATTCGACCGCTTTTTTTATATCAGAAGGTTTTCTGATTACTACTGTTCTGGGTATATCTATATTTTTTTGTGTCATGAACTGTAGGCATCTAAGCTTATCCCTTGATCTAAAAAGCCCTAAAGATTTATTTATTACGGGGACTCCCATCATCTCAAACTGATTTACAACTGCCAGAGCATAGTTAGGCGCTGAAGCGCCCAACCTGGGCATAACAACATCAACATCTCTGACCCTTGAGCCGTTTTTATAAAGAAGCGGCCTTTTCTTGTTAAGTATTATTTTGTAATCGAGGGGATCGACTATATTAACTTTTAAACCCAGACTTTTAGCCTCGCTCAGTATTCTTCCGTTTGAATAATTGTTCCTGATTCTGGCCAGAATCCTTAGCTTCATGTCTTTTTTAACCTTTACCTAAATTTTCGATATTACACTAAACAGTTAACCGGGCAAGCATATTCTGGAGATGAAGCGATCATGAGAATATACGTGTTTATCTATTGTTTACGGTTAGTTAGCACGACCCGTGAATAGGAATTTTATCATTTCACGTAGTATGGCAAAAATCGTTTTTATATTGCCAAGTTTAGATTTCCCCTGTTCTCTTGCTTTGTATTCCACAGGAATTTGCTTTATTTTATAGTTTTTTCTCCTGCATTTGGCGAGTATTTCTGCAGCAAAAAACGAACTGTTGGACGTTATTTCAATATCATTAAATATTTCACGTTTAAAAAGTTTAAAAGAAAAATTTATATCCTTCAGGTGTATGGAAAAAAGAAGATTGGCCAGAAAATTGAAAATCCTTGAATAGACTGCTCTTTTAAAAGATTCTGTTCCCCTGGTGAGCCTGTACCCGGCCACCAGATGGGCATTACCGATAATTTGGCATGATTCTTTAAGATATTTAAGGTCGTAAGGCAAATCCGAATCTATCCAGAACAGATAATCTCCCTTGGCCCTATTAAAACCAGCTCTTACTGCACTGCCCATACCCTCTCTTTTTTCCTGATGGATAAGCATCAAACAATCATACTCTTTTGCGGTTCTTTCTATAATATTTCGGGAATTATCGCTTGAACCGCTCTCTACGACAATAATCTCATATTTTAATGAAAGAGAATCAAGCTCCCTCATCATCTTTTTTAAAGATTCCTCAACATGCATTTCCTCGTTATATACGGGAATAATCAGTGAGATAATCTTGGGAAAAGGCTGTCTACCGGAACTCATAATTTTCCGACTTTTTTCCTGTTCTTGTTAATAATGCGTTTCTTTATTTTTGGAAACTCTCTTTGAGCGCTCAAATAATCTTCCCAGCGCCCAACATCACGCCAGTAGGAATCCGATTTAAACACGTTCATCGGCATTTTTCTTTTCATTAATACATTTACAATATCTGGAAAATCAAATTTTCTCTGTTTAGGTATAATTTTAAGAATTTCTGGCTCAAAATAACAGATTCCCATTCCTACGTGATAGGAAAGAACCGGTTTTTCTCTGTGTGAAATCAGCTTCATTTTCTTATCGAATTCAACAACACCCAAATCAACAGTAACTTTCCTTTTTTTAACCGCCAGGGTTGCGGGGCATCCGGACTTAACGTGGGATTTATACATCAGATAAAGATCCGTATCGGTGAGAAGGTCTCCGTTCATTACCAAAAAAGTTTCTTTAACACCTTTAAGAAGGGATAAAGGGCCTATTGTTCCGAGCGGTTTTTTTTCTAAAGAGTACTCAACCTTCAAGCCGTAATCGGAACCGTTTCCGACATAGGTTTTTATCAGATCTGAGAGATAACCGACGGCCAAAGTAATCTTTTTAAAACCGTATGAGGACAACTGCCTCAGTAAAATATCAATTATCGGTACTTCACCCACGGGCATAAGCGGTTTTGGAAAAACCGTTGTATGTGGATAAAGCCTCTTACCTCTGCCTCCTGCAAGAACAACTGCCTTCATAGCGTCCCCTCACAACTATAAAAAAGGATCGACATTTTTTGAGAACCCCGATTCGGGATACCCTTCGATTATATTATTATAAGCTATATTTCGGCAATTTCTGCATTCCATTGACTTATACTTGGACTGCATCATGGAAATTACTTCTCTTTTCCTCTCCCCCTTCCATATATCATCAAAGTTTTCTTCATGTATGTTGCCGATGCAATACTCGCGTTTACCGAGTTTTGGAAGGCAAAGGTAAACTTCGCCGTTTGTGTGAATAAAACAGTTAATACCGTATTCTATTGACCAGCATATATCTCCGAACGGTTTTTCCGTCTCCGGGACATCTATTACACTTTTTAAATTGGTGAAATCTTCGGTTAATTCCTCTTCGTTCTTTATGTACCGTTCCTTTAAAAATGCCAGTTCTTCATTTCCGAGTCCAAGTCCACGGTTCTCCGGATCCTTTGGAATCTTAACCACACAATAATCAAATCCGTCGGTTTTAAGTTTTAAAATAGTTCCGACGGCATTTTTATAGTTATCTGAACAAAGCACAAGCCTGGAGCCTACTATAGGAGATTTCCTGGAATTTGCCCTTATAATGTGGGCAATATCGGGTAAATGTTTCGGCATAGTTCTTCCTGTCATCACTCTGAACTCATCAGGAACCAAAGAAGGGATGGAAACAGCCACATAGTTAAGTGAAGACAGCATTTCCTTGAATTTTTCATCTGTAATCGTAGAGCCGTTGCTCAGAAGAGCAACCTTTATTCCGGCCCTGTCCAGATAAACGATATGCTCATAAATTCTCGGGTATAGAAGAGGTTCACCTCCCCCCGAAAAAAATACTCCCCTGGTTTTATTAATAATTAAAACATCGTAGAGGGATTTAAGAGCATCCTCCGTTATTGTTTTTTTATTTTCATTTCTTACGCTATATGCACAGTACGTACAGTCGTAATTACATCTTGCAGTGGGATGTATCTCTACCGACCATGGGGGGAAATCTCTTTCTCCGTCTATATATTTTTTGTGCCTGCTCTTAATACAATGATTAACTTTCCTTGGATCCAGAAGATCCGTAAGCGAAACCTCTTTTTTCAAACTACTTCTCCTTAAGCTCCGACTTTAAGGCCTCCAATAAATTATCGCGGCCGAATTCTTTTAGGGCTTCCGATAAAATTTCCTGCGCTTTTGCCTTTTCCCCTAAATTTATTAATGCAGAGATGTAAGTATAATATATGAGCCTGTCTTTCCCAACTTTTAAAAGTTTCTCTCCTAAAAACGCTGCCTTTCGGTATTGAGCTCTTGCAATGTGGGCAAACATAATGTTTGTCCAGGCAGTTCTCAAATCAGGATTAAATTCAACGGAGTAATGATACATTTTCAGGGCAAAAAGCGGATTTTTACTTCTTAAGTAGTAGTTACCTAAATTATAAAAGGCTATAGCTATATTTTTAAACGAATCTACATCGCTTATACGGTCATTACGGATTTTTACTACAAATTTCTCGATTCCGGGCATTGGATTCCCGTATATTACCCCCTCACTCCTTACACCCATTACAAGCACTCCCGGATAAAAATCTTCAGTTTGTAACGTAAATCTGCTTCCGGTTTCGAAATAGACTTCACTTTCTTTTTGTAAATCCCGGACAAATTTAATTCTTTGGGCATAGGTAGAAATAGGTTTTATAATATTTGTTTGTTCAAATATTGCGGGTTTCAGCTCATGAAGCATCTCAAAACCTTTTTCATCGTGCAGCATAGAGCGGTTAATAACATTTATATCATTTCTTATATTTTCACATGTTTGCAGATAGTTGGATATATAAAGTCCGGAATCTGTACCTGCGAGAAATACAGAGCCGTAATCCATTGATTCAAGAACCGTGCCGGTAAAAATATTACCGGTATAGTTGTTATTTTTTTGAACTTTATTGTAGTTAAAGAAAAGATTAACTGCAATTGAGAGCAATAGTGCCGGAATCAGACAAAGCATGATAATTTTAAGATTACTTTTCTTAACTACAGATTCATAGACGCTTACCAAACCGGGCACAGAAAGAATATAAAGAAACGAAACCGGAACGAGGTAATAACCGATTACGCCTCTTTCGGAAAGAGGAATTCCCGTAGTAAATGTCGGAGGATATGTTATAGCCAGTTCAAGTAAAATTCCTGCCAGCAGGTAAATTGAAAATACTTTGTTAACCTTAAAAACGACAAAGAATCCTAAAAGCGCAAAAAGTACCCAATAGTAGTATGTCTGCTCAAAAATTACTTTCTGCGTAGACTCGGCCGTTTTGCAAAAGTTATTAATGCTGAACTTTTGCAAAAAGACCCTGGGTGAAAAAGTATTGTCCCTGAACTGCTTAGCTGTAATTACCCATTCAAGATTACTTAGATTTTGAGGATTTCCGTGATTAATAGGAGGCCCTGCTGCGGCTCTTACCGGAAGATAGAGGTAGACGGAAAGCCCTATAATCAGGAAAAGTATGCCTAAAGCAACGGTTCTGTAGTTCTTAATCTCAAAGGATTTTACAATATAAACGGACACGTATATCAGCCCGAGGCTCATCATTAAAAGCGAATGGTTTCCAAGTCCCAAACCAAGAACAAACAGTCCAGCCAGAAAGAAGGCCTTTGAAGCATTCTTCCTGCCTGAGTTGTTAAGGTTTAGCGCTTTTAGCAGAAATAATGTCAAAATCAGGGATATTAAGAGATTTAAGCCGTAAGTTTCAACCGAGGATGCCTCGAACAGCATCATATGGCAAAAGCAGAAGGCCGTAGCTGAAATCACACATAAGAGCTCGCGGATAAAGTTCGGACTTTTCTCAACTTTTAAGCTTCCCAATATCAACCCGGAGATATAAATCATTACGTAATAAGATGTTAAAAGAAAGACAACAGCCATTATATTCATTTTGAAAGCGATGTTTCCAAATGGGAAGAAGCTGAAAAGTTTTCCCAGAGTAGAAAATAGTGGATGCCCTGTCGGATGAGGTATTCCAAAAGTATATGCAGCGGATATTATAAATCCCCCGTCTCCCCAGAATACAGACGGAGCAACTATAGTCAGGTAGATAATAGAAACAAAAAATGCACCCGTATGTTTTATATAGCGGATCAATTTGCAGAAAATTATAGCATAGAGGTCGGCGTTTAACTATTGATTAGCTTGAGAAGCAGCTAAAACCCTTATAACTTTTTTAGCCTGCATTCCCTTGGGTCCCTGTTTTATATCAAACTCAACCTTTTCACCGGGTCTTAAGCTTTTATAACCGGAATCGACAATCTCCGAATAATGGACAAAAACGTCCTTTCCCCCTTCACCGATTATAAACCCGTATCCTTTGCAATCATTGAACCATTTAACTGTACCTACTGACATAAGCTTCCCCCGATACTTATATCTAAATCAGGACAAAATCGGACGTATTCGACTTAAAGATGAGATTTCCCCCAAAAAATTACATTAGGGTTATCAGATAAGATACGGTGTGTCAAGTCGCAATCGCGTCAAAACGTCAAAGTGGCTCTGGGAAACTCTATCCGTTCCATGGAGGATGTATTCTGTTTCTTCCTGCCTTTTTAGCCTGGTATAAACCCTCGTCAGCGGTTTTTATAAGGGCTTCTCTTGTTTCACCGTCATCGGGAAAGGATGAATAGCCTATACTTACGGTAATTTTACTAAGAGGCTGTTTTTCTCTGTCTTTGAAAGGATAATCTTCAATGGCTTTTCTTAAACGCTCCGCAACCTGTGCTGCTCCTGCTTTATCGGTTTCGACAAGTATCAGAACGAACTCTTCTCCTCCGTATCTGGCAGCTACATCTACGACTCTTTTATTGCTGTTAATCAGCTGAGCTAATTCCTTTAACAAATAATCGCCTGCAGGGTGCCCCAGCTTGTCGTTATAATTTTTGAAATGATCAATATCAAAAAGTACTATCGAAAGTGATTTTTTATATCTTGAAGCCCTTTCAAGCTCTTGAATTAATGTATTTTGAAAATGCCTGTGATTATAAAGGTTTGTAAGCCCGTCTCTTATCGCCAATGCCTTGATCATCTGGTGGAGGTAAGCATTTTCCGCCTGTATGGAAACATTACCTATGAATTGCTTTATTATCTCTTTTTCCGCCTTTGAAATCTCGAATTCTGCATTTTCAGAAAAAACAGAGAAAACGCCTGAGAATTTTCCTCCGATTGTAAGCGGAAAAAGATGAAGTTTGGAAACATCTTCAACAAACTTCATTCTCTTTTTAAGTTCAACATCGGAATCTATAACGGAAAAATAATTAGCTATTGATTTTGTTCCCTTAAGTTCATGGCTCATATCCTGAAGTTCTTCTTGGGAAAATTTTGTGGCATATCTGCCTATAATTTTGTTTTCGTCCGGTTTATGTCCCCAGAAAACAACGTTTGAAAGATTTGCAAGTTTTGAAACTGAATTAATCGAAAGTTTAAGGATTTCTTCAAGTCTAAGTGTGGTAGTGAGTTCGGTTGTGCAATTATAAAGGGTTTGTATTTCTTCGTTTCTGTTTTTTAGCTCTTCAAGAAGCTGATTAATCCTTATTTCGAGCTTTAATTTCTCAACCGTTCTGTTGATAACGGTTGTGATAACATCTAAGTCCTCAAACGGTTTTGTAAGATAATCGTACGCACCGAGTCTTATTGCTTTAATTGCGGTTTCAACTGAGGCGTGAGAAGTCATCATGATCACTTCTATATTGGGATTGAATTTTTTAACTTCTTCTAAAAGTTCAATACCGCTGACTTCGGGCATTCTTATGTCTGAGATAATAACATCGTAGCTGTTTTTCCTGACAAGTTCCAATGCCTGTTTCCCGTCAGGGGCTTCGTCAACCAAATAGCCGGAATCGGTCAGTATCTCTTTAACAATTCCCCTAAGTGAATCCTCGTCGTCGACAACAAGAATATTGAATTTTCTCTCTTCCATATGGTCTCTTTCTTGTTATTTAATATCAAAATAGTTTACCAGATAACATATAATTACATCAAGCAGACTTAACGGGCAAAGAAATTATGAATCTTGTCCACTGCCCATATTCGCTCTCTACCTTTATTTCTCCTTTATGGTCACGGATAATGCCGAAGGTAACTGATAATCCAAGCCCTGTTCCCTCACCGGGCGGTTTGGTAGTAAAGAACGGGTCGAAGAGCTTTGCAATATTTTCTGGTTTAATACCTGTCCCCGTATCCTCGATTGTGACTTTCGCTTTACCGTTTTCTTCGGGGAAAAGCTCTATTGTTAAAGTACCGTTATCTCCTTTCTTCTTCATAGCATACTGGGCATTTAGCATAATGTTGGTTAAAACCTGAATTATCTGGTTTGAATTCCCGCTTATTTGCGGCCCCTGAACATCTTCTTGCGGAAATTTTCTTATAATTTTGATACCTGAGATCGTAATTTGGTGATCAACCAAAGCTACAGCATCCTTCACTACCTGATAAAAGAAGATATCGGAAAATTCCGCCTTCTCGGATCTTGCAAATTTCATTAAGTTCTCAACTATTTCCTTACACCTTTTTGTTTCTTTTTCTATTATCCCCAGATAATTCTGAAGTGAGGGGTTTTCTGATGATTTTTTCTTGGCTATTTGGGCATAGCCTAATATTCCTGCCAGGGGATTTTTAACTTCATGGGCTATACCTGCGCTCATTTGACCGAATGCACTCATTTTCTCAGATTGAACCAGCTGTTTGTGACTTTCTTCTATTTTCTCTTCCCTTGCCTTTAACTCGGTACCCATCGTATTAAAGGCCCCTGCCAGGGCGCCAAGTTCATCTTTTGACTTAATCGGAACGTTTACATTAAAATCTCCCTTACCTATCTTTCTTGCAAATCCCACCAGTGTTTTTAAGGGATTTGTAATTTTAGCCGCAAATATAACTGAAACTGTTATTGCTATGATAAAAATTATACCTATCCATAGGGCTAATTTTTCGATTAAGGCCCTTGCCGCTTCATAAGCCATACTTCTTGAAGTTTCTATGAAAAGGCCCAGGCCGGTATTACCTATATGTGCCCATGCACCAAGCATGTTTTGAGAAGTATCTTCAAGAAAATACTCCGTTGTTCTGCTTAAAGAGCGCTTTTCGCTATCTTTTACAAACTGCTTCACCATAGGATGAGAATTCATTTTTTTTGTCGTAATCAATTTATTCGGGTTCTGATGCATCAATAACTCCCCGTTGGAATCGACTACGAAAGTCTCATATATTTCCTTGGAACCGATAGCCTTCATGATAGAAACCTGCGGCACTAAAGCATGAACGAACAATCCACCCGGTTTTCTTATAGAAAAAAGTATTACCGGGTAATCTGATTTTTTTGTGAAGTTTGTAAATTTCCACTCATTGGTCTTGTGTTTTTGATAAATGTCTCTAATAAATTTTTTGTCCATTATGGATTTTTTAGTAATTCCCCACTTGTCAATGTTGGAAACGTTGAGGCTGAATTCCTCTTTGACGTAGGAGGGTCCTACTTTAAAGATAGAAACGGAAAGAAAATCCCTGAATCTGGACATAAACTGCATTTGCGCTTTTTCAAGCGATGTTCTGTCCTTGAATTTCAAGAAAACATTGCTTGAGAAAGTTTCAATAAGCTTTTCAATATTTTCAATTCTATCTGAAATAAGTTTGGAAAGAACTATAGCGTTTTGACTGTTTAAATCCTGTACGTATGTTTCCTTATCCATTGAGAAGTAGATTAGACCTCTCCAGGATATAAGGACGATGGTCAGAAAGATGGTAAATAGGAAAACCGTTATGAGTTTTGTCGAAAGCTTCATTTGATATTCCTGTTTAAAAAAATTTTACATCTGTATTTCACACGAATTAAAAACGGGTCCATCTTTACAAATTGTAATAAGGGTTTCCCCTGAATCGCTTTTTTTAACAACACAGCTTAAACAGGCGCCCATTCCGCATCCCATAACCTCTTCCATTGAAGCGTAACATGAGATGCTCCTTTCCTTACAAATACCGGCCGTCTTTTTCATCATAATTCTCGGTCCGCATGTAAGGCAAATTATCCCATTAGCTTTAAGTTTTGCCAGTTCTTTGTGATTTTCAAGTTCGTTCTTAAAAAGGTCTGTCACAAACCCTCTGTAACCTCTTGAACCGTCATCTGTAGAGATAAAAAGACCTTTGGTCTTTTCCTTAAAGAAGGGAGCATAAAAAATCTCGTTTTTTGTTTTGGCGCCGTAAAATACATAAATCGCTCTGGGATTAAATTTCTTAATTGTCCTAATTAAAAGATAAAAAGGTGGTATCCCGGTACCGCCCGTTACTACACAAACCGTTTTATGTTTTGTCTTTTTAGGTGAAAAACCGTTGCCCAGAGGTGCAAGCAGGGACAGCACATCGTCCTTTCTGATTCCGGAAAGCTTTTCACTGCCTTTTCCTACCGTTTTGTAAAAGAATTTAAGATTCGTTTTACCCCTTTTTGTCTGTGCATCAAGTATTGAATAAGGTCTTCTGAGTAAAAGTCCTCCCGTCCGATCTGTCCCTATCATGGCAAACTGACCGGGTAGTATTTCTGATTTTAAACTTTTGTCCAAATCCACGGAAATAACATAAAAATTGTCCCTTAACTTTTTATTATAAATTACCCTTGCATTAAATTCTTTCATGATTCACCTAAAGCGACTTTCTCATTAATATAGCATCTTCCATATTATCGGGATAATAATCCTTTCTGATTCCCACATAAACATAGCCGTATTTTTTGTAAAGCCTGTAAGCAGAATAATTTGACCTTCTTAGTTCAAGATATGCGACCATGGCACCTTCTTTTTTGAATATTTTGTGCGCAAATCCGAGCAGCTGTTTCGCTATCCCCTGCCTCCTTGAATTTGGATGAGTAACAATGTTCATAATATGTCCCTCGTCCCCTGCAGTATAGAAAACCACATATCCCATTACTTCGTCGTCGCTGCTCTTTGCGACATAAGGTTTATAAACTTTACTTAACACTATTTCCCTAAAATCATCTCTTGACCAGGGGATAGGGAAGCTTAATCTTTCGATTTCACCGACCTGTTTGATGTCCTGGATTCTCATTGGGATTATTTTCATCATTCTACATACTACCGTCTATCTGAAAATTCTGACCTTGATCTGCCTTTTTTGCTCATTAAGCCAGGCATTAATTCTTTCCTGTCTTTTACGATTTTTTAAATACTTTCTTATGTGCTCCTTAATGTCATTATAAGGGCTGCCGTAAAATTTCCCTTCTTTTTCCTTATCATAATATTCCTTTACTTCGCTGTCGCTGACATTTTCACTTAAAAGTGCCGCCCTGGAAAAGAAACGTTCCATAATAAGCTTATCTTTGATAATACTTAAGATTGATGTTTGATCAATTTCATAAAAATCCAAAAAGCGCTTAAATCTGTCTTTCTTGAACGAGTCTTTAATTTTGTCATATACTTTCCGTGATTCGAATTCTTCTGAAGGACTTTTCAGTGCAATTCGGTTTAAATAGGCCTTAACAATTTCCGTCTTAATCGCGTAGTCTCTTGCGTTTTCATAATCTTTTTCCGATAGTTCATCCTTAAAAAGAGTCACTTTAGATCCGTCGGCCAGTCTTGACACAACAAATATTTTTTGAATCTCCCTGTATGTAAGGACTTCATCCCCTATGATCGCAATTGTTCTGTCAATTAAGGCGGCATAAGAATTATGGAATAAAATAAGAATGACAATCAGGGTAATGCTGTAATTAATGGTTATTCTGCTATACAACAATTTCCGAGTGATCTTTTCCGTCAAATCGCAGTATCTTCTTTTTGCCATCAAGAACTGTCTCCAGATTAACGGGCCTTTTCCATATTGCCGATATGTTTGCAATTGTATCCTTAGCCCAGTCGAGCCGTAAATCATAGTTTTCATGATTATGCGTTATAAATAGTTCACCTTTATTATCATAATTTCCGTCTGTTACCTCTATAATAGGATTGCCCAGATTTGTCAGCGAAAATAAAAGCTTTTGTTTAATTTCATTGAAAGCCCTCGTAACTATTTCATAATTACCAGTTTTGGGATTAAAATCAAAGCCAAAGAGTTTTTGATCAATACAGAATTCCTCTGTTAGATAGTTATCAATAAAAGTAATGTCGTTATCAACCCTTCTTACTTCAAAGATCTTCTCTTTACCCAGTCCAAGTTGTTTATCCCAGTTTTTTCTTTCAACCAAATCGTTACACTCATTATATTCTTTACCGAATTGCCCCTTATTCCATCTGTCTTCAATGTGCCTGAAAAGTTCCACACCTAATTTATAGGGGTTTAATGTGCCGGGTCTTGTACCTAAAGTTCCTGAATGGTGATCAGCATAATCGATAAGCTCAGAACTTTCCAAAATCTTTTGTGTCATTATTTTTGAATGCCAGTAAGTAGCCCAGCCTTCATTCATTATTTTTGTTTGAGCCTGAGGCGCAAAATAATAACTTTCTTCTCTGACAATGGATAAAACATCAACCTGCCAGCCCTCTAAAGGAGCAAACTCTATAAGGAATTGCAAAATGTCTCTTACGGGATTTTCAGGAAATTTTTTCTTTTTTGCAAGCTGAGCTTCGATTTTTTTCTTCTGTTTATCTAAGAATTCCTTAGGGTTAATGAAGCCGTCCATATAATCTTTACTTTTTAGCTTTTTAACCCGTGTTTCGGCTCTTCCGTCAGATTCACCGTCATAATCTATTTCTTCTTCCCGTTCAATAAACGGAGAATGATAATCTATGAGATTGTCAATAGACAGGCAAAGATCAAGAAAGCTCTCCACTTTTTCAAAACCGTACCTGTCAATGTATTTTCGTATTCTTGTTCCGTGGTTGGCCATTTGATCAATCATTCTTCTGTTCGTCTTTGAAAACCACAGACTATTCTTAAAAAAATCATTGTGGGCATATACGTGAGCCATAACCAGCTTCTGGTCTATCAACTGATTGCAGCTTAAAAGATATGCATAGCAGGGATCGTTATTTATGACCATTTCATATATTTTTGCAAGCCCGAATGCGTATGTTTTGGAGAGACGCTCATACTCCATCCCGAAACTCCAGTGAGGATATCTTGTGGGAAAACCTCCGAATGAAGCCACCTGATTTAGCTCATCAAATTCGAGCACCTCGAAGATAGTCTTATAAAAGTCAAGACCGTAGCTTTTCGCCTGGGCTTCAATCTTTTCTTTTAATTCGGCAAGATCCGGAGTCAGATCCATCTTTTACTTTCCTTTCCCCAGAAAGGTTTTTATTGATTCGTAGACATCATCTTTAGTGTCTATCTTTGAAGTAATCAGATTTTCGGACTCTCCCATATGCTCCTTCAAATCCTTTAAGAACTGGCCCGAACCGTACTGGCTTTCTACCTGCCCGTAGCAGAAAAGGTTAATAGTATTAAGAATTCTCTCTTTTAGTATGCTTACACAAAGGTTAGTATCTTCGGCCGACCAGTTATCACCGTCGGAGAAATGAAAAATATAAGTGTTCCATTCTGACGGATTGTAGTCCTCGTGAATTATTTTATCGGCGAGTTTATAGGCCGAAGAAATTATTGTACCGCCGGATTCTCTTGTGTGGTAAAAGGTTTCCGAATCGACCTCCCTGGCAGTCGCATCGTGAATAATGTACCTGGATTCAAGCCCTCTATACTGTGATTTTAACCATGTATCGATCCAAAAGGATTCCATCCTTACTATTTCCTTTTGCTCGTTTCCCATGGACCCAGACACATCCATAATATAGAGAATCACCGCATTGCTTGTCGGCTGAGGCACGAGTTTCCACGATCTATATCTCTTGTCTCTCTTTATCGGGACAACTATGGGATCGTCCGGATTGTAGGTACCTGAAATAATCTGGCGTTTTAAAGCCTCCTTATATGTACGCTTAAAATGCCTTAAGGATTCAGGACCTGCTCTGTGAATTCCTGTATACCTTTCCTTAACATTTTCAATATTCTTTTTACCCTTGGGTTCAATTCTTGGAAGTTCAAGCTCCTCTCCCAGGATTTTAGCAAGCTCTTCAAGCGTTATATCAACTTCTAAAACGTGATAACCAGGCTGATTACCCGCCTTAGGGGAAACAGGAACCTCTCCGGGACCTAAAACAGTTCCGACTTCACCCTCTCCCTGTCCTACTCCCCCCTGCTTTTTAGGGCTGAATACAAATCTTGGAATATCGATTCTCGGTATGGGAATACTTACAAGGTCCTTTCCCTTTTTACCAAGCATTTCGCCGCTGCTCATGTATTTCTTGAGATTTTTCTTGATGCTGCCCTTTACAATCTGCTTAAAGCGATTATGGTCCTTGTCTATTTTGAGTGCCATAATAAGTAAAATCCCCTGAATTAAGGGTTATTTTTCTTCTTTCGCATCTCCTCTAGCAAATATACTTGCGACAAAGTGCAGCACATCGGTTGAGCATATATCGCAATAACCGTAATTGTTTATCATTCTGTTTTTGACTACATCAATTTTTTCCTGTGTATCTTTATCGACTACACTTGTAACAAGCGAAGTCAGTTTTATTGAATCTTTTTGATCCTCAAAGAGCTTAAGCTCCAGGGCCTTATGAAGCCTTTCATTTGTTTTGTAATCGAAATTCTTGCCGTCCACTGCCAGGGCACCGATGTAATTCATGATCTCTCTTCTAAAGTCATCCTTTCTGCTCTCAGGGAT
>CAYYBZ010000018.1:3014-14256 GCA_964470285.1 uncultured Oligoflexia bacterium | reverse complement strand
CATGGACTACGTAGTCTCCGGGTTTAAGTGTTGATAGGTTAATAACCGATCTTGATATTTCAGTCTTTTCAGTTTCTCTGTAACGTTTTCTGCCGAAAAGGGATGTTTCATCGATAAAGGAAATTCCACAGTCATTAACGGTAAATGATTTTGAGATTTTACCCTTTGTTAAAACAACGGGTGTTTTAACTTGAGTTTTCTGAGGTTTCTTTCCAAAACTTCTTCTGTCTAAATCACAAGGAAGGTTTTTCTTTCTTAAAAAATCACATGTTCTGCAAGCATGGTCAAAGGATTCGCTGAATAAAAATGTTTTATTAGCATCAGCAGAGTTTTTTCTTACAAGGCCTGCAAGAAATTCGGAAGGTTTCAGTTTGGAGTTTTGATAATTTATTACGGAAATATCCAGAGCTGTTTTTTCCTCTTCATGTGAATCTATATCCAGGTCGTTAATGCTCAGAAAAGAGTTTTCTTTAATCCATGTATTGAGTTCATCCGGATTTACCCATGATTGATTAAGCGGGTAAGTAATTTTTTCATCAGCCAGACGTTTTTCGTATGTTTCATAACTGTTTTTGAAAGTAGATAAGGCATTTCTGATTATCTGATAGCGGTTAATGGAAATTAATGCGGTTTCTTTGGGAATATAATCGGTAAAGCTGCTGAGCTCGGAATAAAATGCACAAATATAATCCGGGGTAATGTCTCTTAAGTTTTCATTATCAACGGGTTCAAAAACTTCCCTTCTTTTTTTCTTTGGAATACCCAAAAAATCGCAGATGTCCCTTAAAGATTTTTTTGTCCTGATAAACGAGTCTTTTTCAACTATAATTTCCCGGGAAGGTATTACCGTATATGACTTTACATCGCAATTTTTGACGGTTAACTGAGAGTAAGGATCAAAAAGCCTTATTGAATCAATTCTGTCTCCGTCAAATTCTATTCTTGCCGGCAAGCCTTCGGCGGGGGAAAATATATCTACTATTCCGCTCCTGAAAGCTGCATGTGAAGGCTTTTCCGTATTCGATTCAAACGAGTATCCTATTTGCAATAATTTTCTTTTTAAATCTTCAGGACATTGAGTTGAGTTTATGTTTAGATTGAATGAATTTTCCTCAAGTAAGTTTTTCGGTAACACTTTCTGCCGTATGGCGCTTTCGCTTGTTATCACAATAAAAGGTTCTTTCTTACCCATTAAAGAGAGACACTTTACACGTGAAGCTTCTTCTAAGTGATCTTCAAATATCCTTTGAGTTTGATTTTCAGGCCTTAAAGGATAATGAAATATTAGGGGTGTTTTCTTATAAAGAAGTTTTGAGAAGCTTAAAATGTCATCCGTGAAACCGGATGCGTAATCTTCGTCGGGCGTTACAACAACAATGTTTTTATGCAATATTCCTGATAAAACAGCGGTTAAAAACGCTTTAGCAGATAAGGATTGCATTAGAACACTAATTTTTTCATTTAGTGAAAGCTTCTCGATAAGCGAAGCAATCTGAGAGCTCGATGATGTGATTTGAGCCAACAGGCCGTTGCGTGGTAAAAAAATCTTTGAGTTTATAGTAGTTAGCATTGTTAACGTAACGCGTAAAAATTGACTTGAAGGCGATTTTCTGATAAAAAGCCCATAAAATCAAGCCAAAATAAAAATGCTTATGAAGCGTACGGTAACAATAACACTTATACTGTTTTTTTTATTTATTTCACCGCAAGCCTTTGCGCTTAATAAAAAGAAGCTTCATGTTAATTATTTTGAAGAGTTATTTCAAAAACGTGTTCAACAGTTTATGAAACTTGAATTTTCCGTTAAAAAAGAGCATAAGTCCGATAAAAAGCTTCTTTTGAAGAGACTTAAAGAACTTATGGACAAGGAAGCTCAAACTATCTAAACTTGCCTTTTCACCTATCGAAAGTGAGGTCTTTTAATGAAAAAGATTCTATATTTTGGAATAATGCTTTCAATCGGTATTGTTTTTTCATCATGTAAAAAGGAGAAGACGGAATTAAAGACGACAAAAGTTACCAAGCAGGCAAAAGGAGAAGAAAAAATGCAGATTAAAGGTACGGAAGGAATAGAAAAGGGCAATGCCGTAATAGATACAAAGTTCGGAAGAATAGTAATAAAGTTTTTCCCCGAACTTGCACCGAATCATGTAGCAAACTTTAAGAAACTTGCAAAAAAAGGTTTTTACAACGGAACAACTTTTCACAGGGTAATCCCGGGATTTATGATTCAGGGCGGAGATTCGAATTCAAAAGACGATGATAGGAGTAACGATGGATCAGGAGGTCCCGGTTATACAATAAACGCAGAATTCAATAAAACTGATCATAAAAGAGGAGTACTTTCCATGGCGCGCTCTACCGATCCGAATTCTGCCGGGAGCCAATTCTTTATTTGTGTAAATCATGCTCCGCATCTAAACGGCCAATATACTGCGTTTGGTGAAGTTGTGGAAGGTTTGGATGTTGTCGATAAAATTGTGAGCCAGCCCAGGGACTCAAGGGACAATCCTTTGAAGAAGGTGACCATGACTATATCAATTGCGGGCGAGTAGGACTGAGGCTTTTACATCACAAAATCTATTTTTCTGGCGGCTTTTTTTGAACTTAAATAATTTTCCACGGGCCTGTTTAAAAGAGTTTTGGCTAAGGTCTGCCTCTTGTCTTTGCTCATGTCGCTGAACATAATTCCGGCTTTTACCCAGTATGGACTGTCATCGTAGAGGTCGTCTACGGCAACCCACTCTACCGAACCTGAAAGCAGAATCTCTCTTTCGGATCCGAAAAGGGGAATAGCGAGAAAGACAATTTCTCCGGGAACCAAAATTTTGGAATGTAGTATGCTTATACCGTCGAGGCTTAAATTCTGAGATATGCCCGGATCCCAAGTATAGTAAGTTTCTCCATTTGTTGATTTTATATTTATACCGGCGCGGTAATGATATCGAGGATATGTTCTTCTATTGATAATTCGCGCTTCAGAATAGCTTCCCAATTTGTCCCCTCCTTATGCGAATTTCTTCAAACAGATTCCCAATCAGACGGTGCTGTGAGCCGGTCCTTTCAATTCAAAATCTTCTTTTTCACTGCTGGGTTTCCAGCGCTCTTTCTCAAGAATTCCGTCGTGGACATTTAAATTGTCTTTGAAGTTTGCAAGGAATTTGATTCCGAAACCTTTGATATTCTTGTTCGAATAGTCTTTGGTTTTTGTGTTTACTGCCCAACGCACTTCGCCAACAATCTTGACAGGTTTTGATTTGGAATTCAGCGTCAAATTCATACAAAGAACGTCGCCCTTTTTAAGTTTTTCGGAGGTTTCAATATAGACGCCCTTTTGACTGATGTTGGCACAGATAGTTGAAAGATTCTCGGATTTTTCTTCTATAGCGATAGGGATGGATGTCGGGAATCTTAAAAACTTTCTATGTTCCTTGAAAAGGTTTGCCATAAAATACCCCTCTTAGCTTCGTAACATATTATAGTTTCAACAAAAAGTCAATATGGGCACCGGAGTGCTTAAGTTGGAAAGGATATATAACACGATGCGTTATTTGTGTCAATATATTTATCAAAAAACAATTGACAATCATAACGCGCTGTATTAAAAAGATATTAAGCTCACCTATAAATTTCAATGATTGGAGGAGGGAAATGGGTACAAAAGTGGATTTTTCCATCATCGAAAAGTATGAAAGTCTTCCCACAATAATTAAACTTCGTGAAATTATTAGAAAATTATGGAAACTTGAAATAGGTTTCATGAACTCAGACGGTTTTGTAATCGATCATGCAAGAGGTAAAATCGTTCCTCCGCTTAATCGCTTTTGCCAGGAAGCGCTGTTCTGTCCCAAAGGTCTTGAATGCTGCGATAAATCAGTAAGTGAGCTTAATAAGCTTTTAAAGACAGGTGCTTATCCTAACGGCTGTGTTTTTGATGGGATGTGTCATTTGGGCCTTAAAATGATAGCCGTTCCTTACTACCAAGATGGCAAATATATCGGAGCTGTTTTCTCCTGCGGTTTTTTAACCGAAAAACCGGTTTCAGAGAAAATAAATGAGATTAACTCTACGCTAGGAAAATATACAAACAATTTTATAAATCCCTCACAGATAGCGGGTGAGATTTCAATAATAAAAGAGGGGTCAATTCAGTATTTACTTGATCTAATCCGCTTCGGGATAAACGAGTTGGAATCCTTCAGGGAAAGAATAAAGAATAAAGAAGATGAAATTACGGATTTAAACCGTCAATTAAGAGAAAAATACAGGCTGGGTTCGATAATAGGCAAAACAGCGATAATGCAAAGGCTTTTTATGCTTATTGAGAAGGTCGCTGATTGCGATTCAACGGTTCTGATAACAGGGGAAAACGGAACGGGAAAAGAGCTTGTTGCAAAGGCAATACATTATGCAAGTTCAAGAAAGGATAGAAGGTTTGTCGCTCAGAATTGTTCGGCCTTTAATGACAATCTTTTGGATTCCGAACTTTTCGGTCACGTAAAGGGCGCCTTTACAGGTGCAATAAAAAACAAAAAAGGACTTTTTGAAGTTGCTGACGGAGGAACATTTTTACTGGACGAAATTGGAGATATGTCCGCTTCCCTTCAGGTAAAGATTTTAAGGGTTCTTCAGGAAGGCACTTTTATGCCTGTCGGCGGTACAGAACCTAAAAAAGTAGATGTAAGAATAATTGCGGTAACCAATAGGGACTTAAAAAAGATGGTGGAAAAGGGGGAGTTCAGAGAAGATCTTTATTATAGAATAAATGTTATTCACGTAAACGTACCCGCCTTAAGAGACAGAAGAGACGATATTCCCCTTCTGATAGAAAATTTCATTAAGAAAAATTCAAGGAAACTTAAAAGAAAAGACAAAACACTGTCACCCAAAACGGTTGAAATGATGATGAGTTATTACTGGCCGGGAAATGTTCGCCAGCTTGAAAATGAGATTGAAAAACTTTTTGTTCTCTGTGCAGAAGAAGAAGTTATCACTGAAAACCTGCTGTCTTCTGAAATAAAGGAAGGCTCAATTATCACCTCTGATATTCCTCTAAACGGGGATTTGCGGAGTGCCGTCGTGTCTCTGGAAAAAAAAATGATTCTGGACGGGCTTAAAAAACATAACTGGAACAAGTCACAGCTTGCCAAAGATTTAGGTATAAGCAGGGCAAGTTTGATAATGAAAGTTTCTAAATTCGGTTTTGAAAGAGACAGCTTCAATGCATAAGCACAAAATAAAATCTTAAAAATTTATTAATTAATAATATTTTTTTGTCATTCTCTTCGGGTAATCTTAAAATTTTAATATCGTATGTGTTTTCCTTGTCAAAGGCTTTATTTTGATAGTAGTTTTCAATATAAAGTCGTAATTTAAGCTTTCCAACTCTGATTATTTTAGTGAAAAACATGAAAAATATTTGTTGATTAAAGTCCCCCGCTGCCGGACGTACGCATACCGGCTATACCGCCGCTTCCAAGATTACAGTTAGGTTGCGGACCTCCGAAAAGGGGATCCGAACCCCAATTGCAACATTCAACGGGGCTCATTCCGTCGTTACAACAGTTTGAATTTGGTGTTCCCAGTCTTACGCGGCTTCCTCCGGCACAAATATCACCGCTGCCTTCGGCAGGACAACCTCCGGTTAATTTACCTGTTAAAGTTTAACACAATTGTTTTAAGCTCGGTCATCTCTTCAATTGTGTATTTAACACCCTCCCGGCCAAAGCCCGATTCTTTTATACCTCCGTATGGATAATTGTCCACTCTAAAGGTCGGGAAATCGTTTACGATAAGTCCGCCGACATCGATTATTCTGAAGGAAGATTCTATCTCTCTAATATCGTGTGTAAAAATACCGGCTTGAAGGCCGAACTTTGAATCGTTAACTCTTCTTACTCCTTCTAAAAAGTTAGAGCATTTCTCCAAAATTACAACTGGACCGAAAGCCTCTTCGCAGCTGAGTTTATTATCAGTATCAACGTTTGTTAAGATTGTTGGATTTATTATAGTGTCCTTTCTTTCACCTCCATAAAGAACTTTAGCTCCTTTCGATCTGGCTTCTTCAATCCAATTCATTATTCTTTCTGCTGATTCATTGTCAATTATCGGACCCACAAAAGTTTCTTTATTCAACGGGTTCCCTGTTTTTAGTTTTGAAGTTTCACTTAATAAAAGCTCTTTAAAGTTATCGAAAATTCTGTCTTCTGCAAAAATTCTTTGCACGGAAATACAGATCTGACCTGAATAGCTGAAAGCCCCATGAGAACATCTTAAGGCAGCCCATTCCAAATCGGCATCCTTACCGACAACAACTCCTGCATTTCCACCCAATTCCAGGGTGACTTTCTTTTTAAAGGCGAGTTTCTTTAAATGCCATCCGACCGGCGCAGACCCTGTGAAGGTGAGCATCTTTAATCTGTCATCGGTTGCAAGCATTTCACTTACGGGTCTTTTACACTGAACAACATTATATGTGCCCGGAACAGCCCCGGCTTTTTCAATTATTCTACCCAGTTTTACTGCTGTAATTGGAGTGTTGTGAGCAGGTTTGTGAACGATTGTATTGCCCGAAGCAATGGCAGGCGCGACTTTGTGTGCTACAAGATTTAAGGGAAAGTTAAATGGAGAAATGGCGGCAATCGGACCTATTGGAAACCTGGCCGTACAGGCCGAATATCCGGAAAGCGGAGTTTCAATATCGACAGGAATGAGTTCTCCGCAAAGCCTTTTGGCCTCTTCAGATGCTATTGTAAATGTACTGACTGCACGGTCCACTTCTTTTAAAGCCTGACTGATCGGTTTACCGGCTTCAAGCGCTATTGTTCTGCCAAGATCATCTTTTTCATTGTTTATTATCATTGCTATTTTTAAAAGAAGTGATGATCTGGCAGCCCTTGATAAATCTCTTGTTATTTTATATGCGTTAACAGCAAACGATATTGCATCTTCCATGTCATTTTTGTCCGCTATACACATCTGTCCTATTATTTTGCCGTCATAAGGGTTTTTTATTTTATCCTTTAGCTCTGTCTCACGCCACTGCGACCCGATTAAAAGTTTATATATTTCATCCATTCGATTACTCCGATTGATATGTTTAATTAACAATCTATTTTGAGACTTTCAATTTGTAAAGATTTTACAGTATTGATCGAATTGCTTTAATTGAAAATGGAATTATGCTACTCTGATTCAGTATAAAATGAGGCTATATTAATGGTATTTGATGTAATAATTCTGGCGATACTGGCAATTTTTACAGTGATTGGATATTTCAAGGGCTTCTTAAATCAGTTTTTCAGCTTTTTAGGGATAATTCTGGCCTATTTTATGTCGGCAAAATATTCCCATTATCTGGAAGGCCCGATGCGCGACCTTCTTCCGTTTTCCAATATTATTTCCGATATGTTTGCAAGATTTTCAATCGGAATTGTAATATTCCTTATCGTTAAGCTCTCAGGCAAATTTTTTGAATTTATGTTTACAAGCAAGGTTAAGGAATTCTCAAGCTTTAATCACTGGGGAGGCTTTTTCTTTGGTCTTTTAAAATCTGTTCTTGTCATATTTCTGGTCATGGTATTTGTAACCCTAATTCCTTCAAAATTTCTAAAAAAGAGATCGCCCGCAATTTACAGATCTACGGTTTATAGGCTCTGTAATAAATACAATCCGGTAATAAAACCGCTTGTTATGGATAATTTAAGAAAAGTTAAGGATGTTGCTCAAAATTCAAAAAGGCTTAAGATAATAACAAACAGCGCGGTATACAAAGACTATCTAAAAACAAAGAACATTGAAAACCCGTTTGCAGATTCTGAGGTTATGAAATTTATCAAAGAGGGAAACGTAGAGGGACTTAAGAAAAAAGGTTATTTCAAGTTGCTAGAAGACAAAGACTTTATGGATTTTATAGACGGCGAGAAATACTATAAACAACCTGAAAAAGCAATGGAATCGGTAAGTCCTTAAGTCTATTTTAATAATCTATTTAAAATGTGTATGAAAGCCCTACTACCGGTTTATTGTCATGAATGCTTAAGAAGGGCATTACCGTTGACGGATTTGCCTTCTCGAGTTTTTTATTATGTTCTTTTGCAATAATAGGAGCGGCAACCATATCAACTACCCAGCTGAACCCGGCCGCTATTCCGCCTGTAATAAGCAAGGAATTACTTTCTCTTGCAATTCCGGCACCCATCATACCAAGTCCGGCTATTCTTAAAACGACAAGTATGACTCCGGTAGCGTTATCTCCGGCATAGAAGCTTCCCATGCCGGGAACTATTAATCCCGGCACCGCTGCCATAAATAGGGCATGTTCGGGATCTTTATATTTAAGATTTGAGGTTAATGCATTTTCATCCTTAATCGGTTGATTAATTCCCGTTGAGGTCCCTGCCCCGGTGGGAGTAACGGGTTTAGCAACATCCTGGGATTCCTTAAGAGCGCTTAGATCAGAGACAGCCTGATCATGAACAGAGGATTCACGGTTTTCATTTATAAAATCCTCGTAACGTTCGATTTTTTGATCTATAGGCAAAGCTGCAATTTCATCCTTGAAGGCATCGTATCTTTGTTTTTCTTCAACCTCTTTTGATATTTCATCTTCCTGCTTGGCCCGTAAAATTGAATTTGAATCGACAATCTCTTTTTTTATATCGTCTTTGAATGCGGTATCGGGATAGTCCTGTAAAAACTGCTCCCATCTTTTAATTCTTTCTTCTAAAGGGGCATTTTTTAAAGCCTCGATGGTTTCCAGATATCTTCTTACATCAAGTGCGCTTTGATTATCCTCATCTTCGCTTGAATAAAACGACTGTGCGATTACGTTGGGTTCGCTTTCCTGGCAATAACCCTTTTGTTGTATAAATGATGCAGTCAAAATAAATACTGCTAGGACAAAAGTTAGTTTATACAAATTCATCAACCACCCACCTTATTAGAGGTTTAAGATGTTAAAAGCGCTAAAATCATTGCCTTTTTATCATGTTTTGACGCAGATACAAAGAAAATTTAACAGTCCTTAAGCAGTGTTCATGAAAAACATGTGTTATTACAATATGTTCTCGTCATCACCGAGGTTTGAAAACTCGGCATCTTCTAAGTAAGTTTCCGGCTTTGTTATGAATTCTATTATGTTCTCAAGGATGTGATAATGTTTCTTTTCTTCTTCTGCGATTTTTAGAAGAACGTCTTTTTTTGGTTTTTCCCCTACCTCGGCGGCTTTTTCCCTGTAAAAATCTTCTGATTTTTTCTCAAGTTCCTGAGCTTTTAAATAAAGATCTTTTTGTGAGGATTCGAAATCGAATTTTTCTCCGCTGTTTTTCATTTCAGAAAAAACGTTTTTTACATTCTTCATTATCGGTGTTTCACCAAGAGAAGGGTTATGCGTTTTCATCTTTTTCATAAGCTCATAATGTTTGACTTCTTCATCGGCAAGCATGTTTAAAATGCTTGTAACACCCTTATTCGAACTTTTACCGGCAAGTTCGCGGTAATAATTCTCCCCGTCTTTCTCCATTTGCATGGCAAAATCGAATATGTTCATTTTATTCTCCTTTCGGCTAAAAGCATTCAGATGCTAAATCTGACCAACGAGATCCAGTCCGGGTTTTAATGTTTTTTTGCCGGGTTTCCAGCTTGCGGGACAGACTTCGCCGGAGCTTTTGCTTACAAAAATTGCGGCTTCAAGTTTTCTTAAAAGTTCTTCGGTACTTCTTCCGATTGAATTATCGTTCATTTCATAGGATTTAAGATTACCTTCCGGATCGATAATAAAGGTACCTCTCAATGAAAGACCTTCCTTTTCTATATAAGTTCCGAAGAACCTGCATAAAATTCCTGTAGGATCGGCCAGCATCGGATATTTAATCTTTTTAATGGCATTTGAATTATCATGCCATGCCTTGTGAACGAATGCTGTATCAGTGCTTACGCTTAAGACTTCAGCTCCCAGTTCACGGAATTTATCGTAGTTGTCAGCCACTTCCTCAAGCTCTGTCGGGCAAATAAAGGTAAAATCCGCAGGGTAGAAAAGCAGGACAGTCCATTTCCCTTTATAATCGGAAAGCTTTATCTTCTTTATTTTATCTTCGTGATAAGCTTCAACTTCGTATGAACCTAATCTGACAGGATCGCCTTCATATATTTCGGCTTCGACATTATTTATATTATCATTGATTCTGATCATTTCTTCCTCCCGTATATATCTAATAATTAAGGATTGTGAATTTTTATCACAATATGTTCATTTTATGCAATATGCTAAATATTATAATTTCATTTATCCTCATAGTTGTCGCAGTCAAGAAGCAGATCATGTGTTGAGATAACTTTACCTCTTTTTGTACAGAAGTATTCACCCTTGCTTGGCCCGGTTTCAAATTTTATACAGGTAGTGCACATTCTGGCTACAGGTATTATCCCGTTTTTATGCAGCTTTTCGATTATATCCATAAGTGTTTGAAACACAGTAATTTTTTTTTCACTTGATATGCCCTTAAGAGCTTCGGCTAATTCAGTGCCGAACCCTGAAAGCTTTTTCGCCGTTTTAGTCCCTTTTGCTGTAAGGGTTAGGGTAACAATGCGTTGATCGGCCTTCTCTTTTTTTCGGCTTAATAACTGCTTTTTAACCAAAGAGGCGACAGCATCACTTACAGTAGCCTTGGTAAGGTTAAACTCTTTGGCCAGAGTACTTACTGTTCTTCTTTTGGCTGAGCTGTAGTAGAGGAAAATAAGAAATCTGGTTTGAATGGGGCTTAATTTGAATTTATTATATTTGCTCCAAAGCAGCGATTTCATAGCTTCCGCAAGTCTGTCAATAGCAAATACAATCTTGCTTTCTGTACTGTTTTTCTGATTTTGCGGATCAAAAACGGATCTCATTGAAACCATTTACCCCTGTGCTGTTAGGATACCTAACAGAGAGAAAACCTAAAGTCAAGAGACGGGCTCTCTTTATGAGAAAAAGCCCGCTAACGCTATCGTGATTCTCTATACAGCCGTCCAAATACTAAAAAGCCCGCCAAAAAGGCGGGCGTGGGTGCCGGGGCTCGAAAGTCGGGGCGAAAAGGATAAAACTTTCAGTTTCATCTTTTCACAGAAATTGTGATCTCTTGGATTCTCACCGGCGGAAGCTTCGGTACGTTCTTACGCTGTCTCCTACTTTCAATGCTGTGATACCTCCGCTATCGTGATTCTCTATACAGCCGTCCAAATACTAAAAAGCCCGCCAAAAAGG
>CAYYBZ010000018.1:0-2914 GCA_964470285.1 uncultured Oligoflexia bacterium | reverse complement strand
CGGGCTTTTTAGTATCGGGGCGACTGGATTTGAACCAGCGACCTCTTGGTCCCGAACCAAGCGCGCTAGCCAGGCTGCGCTACGCCCCGAAAATTGAAAGGCAATATCTATCAATAAACGAAAGAATTCTCAATATAAATAAGCGGAGATGTTTAATTTTTTCAAGAGGTTTGGTTACAAGTATTACCAGGGATTTCTTTCTAAATAAGAATCGACGGTTGTTTTTCCGAAACCTTTTTCGTTTATCATGACATCCCGAAAGGCATCTTCTGTCATAGGATAAACCCATGCACCGTTATCAATCATTATAAACAGAGCTTGTTTGAATTCGGGACTTATCTCAATCAATTCGCTAATAAGTACGTCTGTGGCCTTATAGGCTTTTACCTGTGCGTTAAGTACTTTAAAAGTTATTGTAACGATCTTTTCGGCAAGCTCCTGCCAGTTGGAATCTGTTTTCGGTGTTGTTCTCAAATCTGAACAGTAACCCTCAAGTTTGGGTAGCTCTGTGTCAAAAGGCGTATTTATAAAATCAAGGGCCAAAATACCGTTGTGAAAGAAATTAGGCAGTATGTATCCCATCGGATTTTCGTAATCTACGAACATCTTCCCTTCCCGGTAAAGACCGCCGGGTCTTTTATCCGTTAAAGTGTTTGCCTTGTCAGATTGCATATCGATAAATTCAAGATCTCCTTCGTCATAAAGGGGCAGCAGCTCAGCGAGGAATTTTCTTCCTCTTTCAGTCAGGCTAAGAATGTAAAGTATTTCTTCCAGAGAGTGTCCCTTAAGGGTTTCGAGATCAAATTCTGAATAAATGGACTGATCGGTTGACTCTTCAATGAGTCTTTTGGCCTGATCACTTTTCATATCAAGATTTTTCCAGAATCCGCACACTTTATTCATATTTACGCCGTCGGTGCGCAGTTTAAGGGAATCTCCATTAGCGTAAAGGTTGAAATTAAGAATAACTCCTACGATAATTACTGTTAATTCGAATAAGAATTTTCTTGGCATAACATATCCTTTTTAAGAAAAAGTAACGCATAGTACCATATGTGTTAAATGAGGTAAAGTCGATTATCTCATTTAATTATAATAAGTTACTTTAATTAAAATCCGTTTACTAAGTTTATTAAAGTATCAATCGGTATGAATTGTTCAACCGACGTACCCTCTACATAAGTTGATATTCCGTATTTACCTCCACGGAAAGTCCATTTCCCTAAAGTCCCGTAGTTGAGGCTTGTAAGACGATCAAAAGCTGTTGTATTGTTTACTACTCTTGATGCACCGGTTATATCGAGCGCATAATCATTTATAAGGCCTGGACTTACTCCGCCGCTGACGTTCATGTTCCCGTATGTAATTAAATTATCATATTGATGAACGGTAAAGCTGCCAAGTGCTCCCGATGCATCTCCAAAAAGGTCAAGCTGTCTTCCTACAATCCCTACATCGACGTAATAGGTACTCGATCCCATGAAAGAGCAGGACCTGGAAGTAAATTGCAGTCCTCTTCCAACTCCTCTTGCGCTTCCTCTTGCCAGCGTTACATCCGGAAGAGGTCCGTCGGCAATATCTATGGCTACTAAAGCTACATCAACCCCGGTTTCCGGAATTAAGAAGTCAAAAAGTAATGCACCTGTTCCTACAGGATGCGGTGCGCCTATCATGTATTTGTTCTGCTCCTTCAATTCACGTATAAATTCCGTGTAATAGGGAACTGAAGTATATTTATCGACAGTGGCCAAGAAATTTGAAACGTTTTCCTTTGCCGTTTCCCATAAATTCGAGAAAAATTTGCCTGCGCTGAAATTCCAGCTATGGCCTTCACCTTGAGGGGCTTCACCGTGTCCTGTTGGGTCAATGGCGATAATCGGATTATTGTGAACATAAACGTAAGGGCTTGGACCGTCATCTAGGGTATCCCTTGCCATAAAGCGGCCAATATCAGGGTCATAGGACCTGACTCCCAGATTATAAAGGCCGGTAGTCTCGTCATTTTCCTTTCCGGTAAACTGATATTTTCCCGAGAAGCCGAAATAATCAAGAGTTTTACCGAAAGGATAATAATCTCTTCTTCCGATAATGTTACTTTGATTATCAACTGCCGCGGTGGCGCTTCCAATAAGATCGCTTAAGGTGTACTTGATATTATCAAGATTACCTTCCGATACCGAAAGCAGCCTGATTCCTCCTATCTCAAGATGAGCATAATCAAGTATTACACCTTCTAAAGAAACCGGTGCAGGACCGCTTCCGTAAATATAATTTTGAAGATAAGTCATATCATCAATGTTAATAACGCTGTTTCCGTCTACATCTCCGAGTTCCAAGGGCTCAGGTGCCAATCCGTCCCTTACAATAAAGTTATAAAGGAAAACATAGTCGTTTGAGTTAACAGTTCCGTCTGAGTTTACATCTCCGGGTATAAAACCTGATACCTGACGATCAAAGACAGGATTATTACCGTTGTAAACGTATATGAATTCTCTGCCTAAAGAATCGTTTTTCTTAAACCTTAAATTCCTGGAATTAAATGAGTAGTTTTCGCTATTACCGTTTTGCAGTTGAACTTCTGTTAAGTGTCCGTAAAGATCATAATCAAACGTATCGCCTTCGGCAAACTGTGAGGAAATATCTCCTCCAAGTATCAGCCTGGGAGCCAAATCCGGTTCTAAGCCGTCAATTGTACGGTAGTTATAATGCCTGCCGCTGCTGTTTGCAACAAGCATAAATGCGTTTATGCCGGGTTCAAGATGATTAAGAATCTCGATCGGGAATACGTCCAAATAGTCATCAAGAACAGCAACCTGAGTACCGGCTGCGTTCCAGTCTTCCGGGCCCAATGTTCCGTAGTCGTCATTAAGTTTGTAAAGAGTCAAAAATGGCCAAACATCTTCTCCCGATGATC
>CAYYBZ010000017.1:11755-14323 GCA_964470285.1 uncultured Oligoflexia bacterium | reverse complement strand
TCATGCCTCTTGATCCCTTTATTAACACCCATGTCTTCCCATCCGACATTTGAAGTGTATCTATTAATTTTTTAGAAAGTTCTTCATGGCTTTTAAAAACTTCGGTCTTCATGTTTTTATTTTGAGCCGAAGAAGCTAAAAACCTTACTTTTTCTCCGTATAAAAACATATGGGAAAATCCAAGATCCGCGGCCAGCTCTCCTATTTTCCGATGGTACTTTTCAGAATGCGCACCCAGTTCAAGCATATCTCCCATTACAAAAACTTTTTTACCTTCTAAAGATGCCGCATATCGCAACACCGCCTCTGTACAAACGGGATTTTCGTTGTAGCAGTCGTCTATTATTGAAGTGTTTCCACCGATGTTCATTATTTCAAAACGGTTAGAATCGTTTTCTAAATTCTTCAACCCTTCGACAATCTGACTTTCGGAAACACCGCATATCATGGCTATTGAAATTGCGGCCGCTGCATTGTAAGCGTTGTGAATACCTTTTAAAGAAAGGGGGGCCGTAAACTCAATATCCTTTGTCCTGATATTGATAAAACTTGAACTCTTTAAACTTCCTTTTTCAAATTCAAACTGAAGATCAAATCCTTTTTCACTGGAATAACTGTATTTTTTCGCCCTAGTATTTTTGGAGGCCTCAACAACCAGTTGATCATCCGCATTTACTACGGCCCACCCTTTTTCGCCCAATGAATCGAAAAGTTCTTTCTTGGCCATTTGAACCCCTTCTATGCTGCCCAGAAACTCCAGATGAACGGGTCCTATATTCGTTATCAAACCTATATCCGGTTTTGCAATGCCTGAAAGGTAAGATATTTCTCCTTCATGGTTCATACCTATTTCAAGAACAAGATTTTCACAATCAACAGGGGTTCCTAAAATAGTAAGGGGAAGTCCGATATTATTATTGAAACTTGCTTTTGATTTAACGGTTTTTGATTTTTTTGAAAGTATGGAAGCGGCGATATTCTTGGTAGTTGTTTTACCGTTGCTTCCGGTTATTCCTATAATCTTAGCTTTGAGTCTGTCCCTGTAAACCGCAGCGATTTTACCTAAAGCCTCAATAGTATCCTCTACCTTAAATCCCGGAAAATCTTTATTCGTAGCGGAGTAAACACAAAAAGACGAACCTTTGTTCATTGCATCTTCAATGAATTTATTACCGTCAAAGTTCTCTCCCTTTATTGCAAAAAAGACATCTCCCTTTCTAAGACATCTGGTATCCGTTGATATACCGGTGATTATTTCAGGGCAGTCTTTTATTGCGGTTCCGGAACTATTCAAAGCCATGGAAAAATCCTTAAGACCTATATTTGTATCAACCCTGTATTTTGTATCGGTTTCCATAATTTAAAATTTTCTATGAGGCTAAAACCTCTTTTAAAAAACCCCTGTCCGAGAAAAATATTTTGCCTTCCCTTAGCTCCTGATATTCCTCATGCCCTTTTCCGGCTACTAAAACACAGTCACCTTCTTTTGAAATTTCCAAAGCTTTTTTTATCGCTTCTCTTCTGTCAGGCATGACTATGAAGTATCTTTTGTCCGGTTCAAAAGTCGCCTTCCCGTTAACCTTTTCAACATGTCTGTCAACTCCCTGAAGTATTTCATCAATAATCTTTAGCGGATCTTCACTTCTCGGGTTATCGGATGTGATAATCGTTATATCGGAGAGCTTTGTGGTAACTGCTCCCATCTTGGATCTTTTTTCCCTGTCACGGTCTCCACCGCATCCGAATACGGTTATTATTCTTCCTGTTTTTATTTTGATAAGATTGTTAATCACATGAGAAAGAGCGTCATCCGTGTGCGCATAGTCGATATAAATATTTATATTTTTCTTGTTGCTTACCTTTTCAAGCCTACCCGGAACCGTTTTCACCGAAGAGATACCCTGCCTGATACGGTCGGGTTCAATCCCCATTTTAAAAGCAACCGCGACCGATGCCAGAATGTTACTTAAGTTATGATTGCCTATCAGTTCCGAATTAATTTCAATGGACTGATCAAACACCTTCAGTTTTGCCTTAATTCCGTTTTGAGAAATATTTTTGGAAAGAACCCTTACGTCCCCCCGGGTGTTTCCATAAGTTACGATCTCGCCCTTTGAAACATTAATAAGTCTTTTTGAAAACGAATCGTCAATATTCAAAACGCAAAATTTTGGACTTTTAGAGCTTTTTTCCGGAAGCCGGGAAAAAAGAATTTCTTTAGCCTGCATATATGACTCACGGGTTCCGTGAAAGTCAAGATGATCGCTGCTTAAGTTTGTAAAAACGCAAATATCAAAGTGAACGTCGTTAAGCCTTTTCAAAACCAGGGCGTGAGACGAAACCTCCATTATTGAATGAGTGACCTTTTTCTTTTTCATCGCCGACAAAAATCCGTGTAGATCTGCCGATTCGGGAGTTGTCCGTAAGGCATCCTTTAAAACACCCGGGCCCCTGTAGCTAACGGTACCGGTAACACAATTTTTCTTTTTGGCTTTTGTTAAAATTGCTTCGAGAAGGTATGTAACGGTAGTTTTGCCGTTAGTACCGGTTATCCCGGTCACATGCATT
>CAYYBZ010000017.1:0-11745 GCA_964470285.1 uncultured Oligoflexia bacterium | reverse complement strand
ATGCATTGATTTTGTGGGGTTTTCGAAGAAATTAGCCGATACTTTTGACAGGGCCTCTCTCGAATCTTTTACCTTTAAAAAAGAAACCCTTTTCAGGTTTATAAGAGCAAAATCTTCCTCGCTTATTATTGAAGTGGCGCCCTTTTTTAATGCATCATTTATATAGTCCGAGCCTTTAAATTTAAATCCGCTTACAGCTACGAAAAGCGTGTTTTTCTTAACTTTTCTCGAATCGTATGCAATAGCTTTAACCGGAATATCTCTATTCCCTTCAAAACTCAAAATTTTCAGATCTTTTATAACTTCTCTCAATTTCATAAATCTAAATAGGTCTAAAATATACAACGCATCTGGTTTTATTTTTGATCAATGTTCCCGGCCTTAAACTCTGTTTAAAACTTATACCGGTGCCCTCAAGGGAGACATCAATTCCTTTATCTGTAGCAAGCCGCAATACTTCCCTTACGCTTAGCCCCTGAAAATCAGGAACGGTATCCTTGGCAAGCTCGCTGTTTATAAACTGCCGCATATTTTGATTAATTGACCCCTCAAAGCTTCCGCTATTATGGGTATTATGGGAGACAAGCTTTATTTGGACATTACCGGTATTTTCTTTTTGTTCAGCTCCGGATATAAGTATTTCGGGTTCTAAAGACGGAACCACTTTCATGTATTTAAGAGTTTTCTGTGCTATTTTTTTAAAAACGGGTGCCGCTATAGTTCCGCCGAAACTTGCTTCCCTGGGTTCATCTATAACAACAAGTACCGCTATCTTGGGATCGTTAGCAGGTACAAATCCCATAAACGATACGATTGTTTTATCTGAAGAATAAGTTCCGGTCTCAGCATCGACTTTCTGAGCTGTACCTGTTTTGCCGGCAACAGAAAAACCCGGAATCGCGGCTCTTGTCCCGGTTCCGTCAGTTTCTGTAACGCCTATCATGAAATTTGTTATAACTTTTACGGTAGATGCGCTTATAACACGCGGACCTTTTTCAGCAGAATTACTTACAACCGTTCTTCCCTGAGGATATTTAATCGATTCGACTATAAAAGGTTTAATCCTGTAGCCGCCGTTAGCGACGGTTGATAGCGCAGAAATCAATTGGAGCGGTGTAATTGCTATCCCCTGACCGAAACCTATATTGGCAATACCCATTTCGTACCAGGTTGAATAATGACGTAATATTCCTTTTACTTCACCGGGCATATCGACGCCGGTATACTCACCGAAGCCGAATGCCTTAAGCCAGTTGTAGAGTTTTTCTCTTCCAAGCAGCATCGCTATCTTTGCAGCGCCGATATTACTGGAATACTTAATAATTGAAGCGGGCGTCAGCCAGCCTCTGTCCGAACCGTCCCTTATAACCTTGCCGGCGACACTGAAGGTCCCTTTTTTACAGTAAAAGATATCTCCGGGATTTATAAGGCCCTCTTCTAAAGCAGCGGCAATTGAAAAAACTTTAAGCGTAGAACCCGGTTCATAAACCAGAGAAACATTACCGTTTATCCAGCTCTCGGGACCCGATTTGGAAAAATCGTTCGGATTAAATCCGGGTCTAGAAACCATTGCAAGAATTTTCCCTGAGTGAGGCTCCATGACAATCGCATAACCTTTTGAAGCGCCGCTTTTAGCAAGTTCTTCATCCAGCTCGGTTTCGGCAATATATTGAATGTTTCTGTCAAGGGTTAAGTACAGGTCATTTCCTCTTGCGTATTTTTTTAGGAATACCTCCTTGGTGAAAATTGTTCTGCCCAGAGCATCCTTTAATCCCACATATTTTGCCTCTTTTGATCTTAAATACTTCTCATACTCAAGCTCTATTCCCGCAAGTCCGTTTGAATCGATACCGGTAAAACCTATTACGCTCGAGGCAAGTTCCTTGTTCGGATAAAATCTTTTATTTTCTTCTACTGCTCCGATTCCTTCGATATCCAGGGACTTGACCTTTTCATAGTTCGCCGGATCCGTTTTTCTTTTAAGCCATACGAAATACTTTCTACTTTTGAGCTTTTTTAGAATTTGGCTTTTTCTTTTTTTAAGCACTTTAGAAAGTTTTCCGGCTGCTGCTGCTTTTGGTTGTACGAGCCTGGGATTAACATAAAGAGATTTGGTTTTTATGCTTGATGCCAGGTTTCTTCCGTTAGAATCGTATATATCTCCTCTTTGCGGGGAGAGAGGCACTATTTTTTCATAACCTCTCTTGGTCCATTTATCGAGCCTGGGATTGGGAGTCAGATGAAGAACGTAGGCCCTAAACACAATTAAGGACGCAAGAATGACGAAGAAAATGCCAGCTAACACTATTCTTCTTTTCTGGGTTTTTTCCCTTCTATTTCTTCCCGGTATCATTGTCTTTCAAAAGTATCGTTTTGCTCCCTGAATCTAATTTCAAATGCAGTTTTTTGTTTGCAACAAATTCAATTCTGGAGGGGGATTTCAACGATGCTACCTCTATTTTCAGCTGTCTGTGATTTTCAGTCAGCTGACTTTCTTTTTTCAAATTTTCATTGATGCTATAACTTAAGTTGTACATGTTGATTCTTACCCTCACGTAAAGAAGAGTCACTGCCATCGCAAAAACAATTAAAATCCAGTTTGCATATTTGGGCAGGCTGAAATACATTATCCGCAAACCTCCGCAGCTCTTAGTTTTGCACTTCTTGCCCTCGGATTATCCTTAATTTCCTCTTCACATGCAGCCACGGGTTTTTTGGTAAGAATCTTAAGTAAGGGCTTAGTATCACAAACGCACTCAGGCAAACCTCTCGGGCATGTGCAGCTTAAGCTTTTTTTCTTAAAAAACCTTTTTACAATTCTGTCCTCAAGTGAGTGAAAAGAAATCAAAACCAATCTTCCACCGGGCTTTAAAACACTTAAAGACCGGGAAAGACTTTTCTTAAGGTGCTCGAGTTCATCATTAACAAAAATTCTAAGAGCCATGAAAGATCTGGTAGCCGGATGAATGCTTTTATGCTGAAATTTTCTCGGTATTGATTTTTCTATTATCCTGCTAAGATCGGTAGTTGTTTTAATTTCAATTTTTTTTCTTTCTCTGATGATTGAATGCGCAATCTTAGATGCGAAGCGTTCTTCTCCGTATTCCTTAAGAATTTTTGCAATTTCCGACTGCGAGAATTCATTAATTACCGTATACGCGGACAAACCGCTGCGGTAATTCATCCTCATATCAAGCGGTCCCTTTTTCAAAAAGCTGAACCCCCTCCCTGGAGTTTCCAATTGCAGTGATGATGCGCCGAGATCGTAAAGAACTCCGTCAAACCCGTTAAGCGCCACCACTTCCAGGGCTTCCCCGATACTTGAATAATTATGTTCGATTAACCTGAAGCGCCCCCCAAATTTACGTAATATGTTTTTCGCCTCCCGGCCAGCATCCGGGTCTTGCTCAAAACCTACTACGATCCCCTCCGGAGCAGTTTCGGTTAGAATCGCCTTGGAATGACCCCCAGTCCCGACAGTAGCGTCGATATAACTCTTTCCAGTCCCACAGTTTAAAAAACCTAAAACCTCTCGAGTAAGTACAGGCCTGTGCAGCATCAAATACCAAGATCCCCAAGAATATCTCCCGAATTTTCAAATCTGTCTCTTGCCTGATCAAACTCCGATTCCCATTTTGCCTTGGCCCAGATCTCAAATTTTTTGATAAGGCCCACAAGCACTACTTCCTTTTCAAGACCTGCATACTTCCTGAGGGACTGGGGAATCATAATCCTTCCCTGTTTATCAATCGGACACTCTATAGCGCCCGAAATAAAGTACCTTTGAAAAGCTTTTACTTCCCGTTTCATTTGCGGAAGCTTACTTACTTTTTTTTCAAGTATTTCCCACTCTTCTTTGGGAAAAGCTACCAGACACGAATCAAAATTTGTTACGATAAGGCTGTCATCGGCGCGGGCGGAGAGAATCTCTCTATACCTTGAGGGTATGGAGATTCTTCCCTTTTTATCTATTGTATGTTCGTATCTTCCCCTAAACATCACTTGTTTCCAATTTATACCACTTTATACCACTTTATGGGCCTATAATATTAAGAACTGAATATTTGTCAAGAAAAATTAATGTTTAAGGTTATTTAGCTCCAATTATGTCGCAAAAGCTCAAAAAGTATTAAAAAGTATGGAAATGACATATCGTATCGAAAAAGTTAATATTTATTCATTTACAACGTATTAGAATATCAGGTTTTTTCTTTAATACTTCTATCGTTGACAACTCTTGTTCTATCTGTAAGAATTAGGATAGATGGGTATCTCAAAATCCTGTTGAATGGAGGAGGACAAGATGAGGTTTACCGTTTTTAGAAAAGGAGGACTGGGTTTTACACTGATTGAATTGATGATTGTCGTCGCAATTATCGGTATTCTTGCATCAGTCTCAATTCCCGTTTTCAGTAAGTATCTTAAAAAATCCAAAACTTCCGAAGCCAGTCTGAATCTTCGTAAGATTTATGACGGAGAAGTTGCCTATATTCAGGAAGAGGTAACGGATGAATCAGGCGGCATTATTTCAAAACAGTTCGTCTCAACAGAACCCCAGCCGAGCGGTGTACCCGGTATTAATAAAAGACCCGGAGACTGGACTTCAGAAAACTGGCAGGCTTTGAAATTTTCTCCTGACGGACCCGTTCAGTATACCTATGAAGCCATATCTAACGGCACAGGTACCAGTTCAAGCTTCACGGCTTACGCTTACGGAGATCTTGACGATGACGGAGAGACTTCACTGTTTTTAAGAAACGCCAGGCTCAGCACTACTGGGTCAATCGAAGGAGGCGGAGGAATTTACTCGCTTGATGAAACCGAGTAACAACTGTCCGATCCGTTATCCATATTCAGAAGTTTCAATCGGGATATACGTTTAGGTTAAAAAGTAGTAACAAACAAACCATCAGTAAACCAGCACGTGATATTTCTCTGCAGGGCCCTTCTGTGCAAATCCTAAGGTTTTTCCTTTCGAATCTACAAACTTGATTTTTTTGTATCCGAGCTTATGCACTTTTGGAAGCATTCTCTCAAGAGTTGCACGAGTAAGAATTTTGTCCCGTGAAGTATTCCATGCATCATCTGCGATAATGGTTAAGCTTCTCCCATCGGCCTTAGCCGAGATTATAACACCCGGTTCGGCGAACTGAGAAGTATCAACCCTTCCGGCTATGAATGCACTGTAAATGTAAATCAGGCCTATGAAAATAACCAGAAAACCTAGAACTCCCCCGAGTAAAATAATTTTACCCGATTTTTTGTCATCCTCTTTTTTGTATTCCTTAACTTTTGATTCTTTCTTAGCATCCTTTTTTTCTTCAGAAACTTTGGATATGTCCTGTTTGTATTTCTCTGCATACTCATGCTTGAGATGGCCCAATAGATCTGCAAAACCTTTTACTGTGTCTTCCAGATGAGGTTTTCTGTCTATAACCTGTTCATATCTTTCTACAAGACCCTTTAGCAGGCTGACTTTTGAAGTTATGTATTTGTTCCGGGTTTTGGCTATCTGTGTTGAAAGACCTATAGTACTCATAGATATTTCGGAGCCCAATATTTCATCAATCTCGCTTTCAGCGGTTCTTCCGTTATCCATCAAGGTTTCGATGATGTTTATGAGAGTCTGCTCCTGTTTTGATTCGCAAAAAGGAATATTATCCAGAATTCTCGTACAGTTCTCAAATTTCACAAAAAGCATTACAAGTTTTCTTATGACACTTAAATAAACTTCAGTTTCTTCGTTTCCTCCTGCAAAAGCACTTATTTCCCATGTGGGCAGATTGGGAAAATAGAAATTGAAATTGGTAGATGAAACCGAAGCGGAGCCTTTTTTATTTAAATCATCTTCAGATGAATCATCGCTTTGCATTAATGAACCCAGATACTGGGCAAAGAAGGCATCCTCCATCAGCATCAAATCAATTACCGGTTCAAGGTTAATACTTTCACCCTGAAATGTAATTACCGTTTCGCCTCTTAAATATCTGATCAAATCGTCGAGATTTACAAGTGTCTGTGCGTCTACGTCCTTAAACCTTATTCCCATTCCTAGCTGAGGTTCACCTTCAGATGGAATCTCCAAAAGCCTTGCCACCGTTCCATTGAGCACAATTTTTTCACCTTCTTTACCCACAATTCCGACTTTAAGCTCTTTTCCGATCTCACAAGTCTCGTTACCTGCTACAAGAATACCTGAACGGCTTAAGTTAATGGCCCGGGCTTTAATTTTTTTGTTACCGTAAGCAAGGGCCACTTCCATATCGGTTTGAACTCTTAGCTCTGCTCTTGGAGGGGTTTTAAAAACTTTCTCAACATATTCGTAAAGGTTTTGAGGGACTTCATTGATATTAAGGTAGAAGTCACAACCCGCATCCATTGCCCTTGTTTTTATTGACTCATTATCAAAATCCGCAATTAAAACTATTTTAACGTCTTTAAACTCCGGATTTTCTTTAATGCGCCTTGTAAGCTCAACGCCGCTTATTCCCGTCATCGAAACTCCTAAAATTGCCATTTCCGGTTTATTATCGACTATTTGATCGTAAGAATCCTTACCGTCGGCGCTGAAAAGAACCTGAACCTCTATTCGGGTCCAAAAATCCATAACCTCTTGTAATTGCGAAGCTAATTCACTTAGAGTAAGAACTTTCTTTGCCATAATGCCTTCTTTGGTGACAAATTATTGAAATTTTTCCTAAATTTTAAAGTTAAACCTAAAAGTTCTACTTGACAATAATATTTTTATATTTAGTATACGTAAACTATTTTTATAGCCAGGAGGCAAATCAAGTGTACGCTGTTATACAAACCGGTGGCAAACAATACAAGGTTAAATCAGGTGATAAAATCAAAATTGAAAAGGTTGATGCACCTGTCGGTGCAAAAATAAGCATCCCAAATATTATAATGTTATATGACGGAAAGGATGCTAAAGTAGATTCAAATGTACTTGAAAAAAGCAGCGTAGAAGGAGAGATACTGTCTCACGGCAAGAATAAAAAGGTCACTACTTTCAAAAAGAAAAGAAGAAAGGGCTACTCCAAGAAAATCGGTCACAGACAGAACTACACTGAAATAAAAATTGAAAAAATCAATCTTGGATAAAGAGGTTTACGATGGCACATAAAAAGGCAGGCGGAATAGCAAAGAACGGAAGAGATTCAAACGGTCAGCGCCGCGGAGTTAAAATATTCAGCGGTCAGCGCGTGAAGGCAGGCAACATTCTTGTCAGGCAACTCGGTACCAGAATACATCCGGGTCTCAACGTCGGCCAGGGCAAAGACTATACACTTTTCGCCAAAATAGCGGGTATAGTCAAATATGAAAACGCAGGCAGAAACAAAAAGAGAGTGAGCGTAGTTTAAGGCTTGAAGAAGGCAAAATCCATATCCTCAAAAAAGAAAGTTCTTGCCGTTTCAGAGGCCGCCTTGGATAAAAAGGCCCTCGATGTAGTTATTTTAGACGTAAAGAAAGTGTGCTCTTACGCAGATTTCTTTCTTATTACCTCGGGAACTTCGGACAGGCATGTTCAGTCGGTAGCAGAGGGCATCGTTTCATCGGTGAAAAAATTAGGTAAAAAACCCTTAGGCGTTGAAGGGATGCAAAAAGGGCACTGGGTTTTAATAGATTTAGACGATGTAATAGTTCATATATTCTACCGGCCGATCAGACAGTTTTACGGGCTTGAAAGCCTCTGGGCAGATGCAAAACCCGTGGATGTAAAAGAACCCTCCGCGAAAAAACCGAGGAAAAAACGGGTAACGAAGTGAAATTTGTTTTCCATTCCATCGGTAAAACCAGGGACAAAAATCTTTACAATTTAGAAAACGAATACCTTTCACGAATATCCAAATTGGTAAAATGCGAAATAAAAAAGCTTAAAGAAGTTAAAAACGTAGCCAAAAATGACCGCAAAAAAATAATTGCCCGGGAGGGATTAAGTCTTTTAGCCGCCATAGAGAACTCCAAAGGATTTACGGTGTGCCTGGATGAAAAAGGGAAATCATTTTCTACCATTGAGTTTGCAGATCTGATTCAAAAAAAGATGAACTCGGGTGAAAAAAATATAAATTTCATTGTAGGGGGACCGTTCGGATTAAGCAGCGATGTTAAACAGCTGGGCGATGTCACATTATCCCTTTCAAAAATGACCTTTACCCATGAAATGTCGACGGTTGTAATTTTAGAGCAGGTTTACAGGGCCATGACTATTCTTAAAGGCCAGACTTACCACTATTAATGCTATTTACCGAAAATCTTTATTTCAACTCTTCTGCTTCTGGGTCTGGTATCGAGCTCTACAAAAACCACCTGCTGCCATGTGCCCGTTAAAAGTTTTCCCTTTGAAAAAGGAATAAATAAATCAGGTTTTAACAGCGCCGCCCTTACGTGAGAGTGTCCGTTTCCGTCGTGCCATGTTAAATCATGCTCATAAGTTCCCTTTGGCGCTATCTTATCAAGAAACATGGGAAAATCTTTTTGAAGGCCCGGCTCATACTCTATTGTTGTCAGTGCACATGTGGCTCCGACTGCAAAAGCAAATACTACGCCTTCGGAAAAAGCGCTTTTTTTAAGTTCATCTTCAATTTTTCCGGTAATCTCTATAAGGCTGTTTTCCCGTACTGAATCAAAATTAACTGTTGAGGAATAAATTTTCATAATCCCATTCACTTAGCATATTTAAAATCTCTGTCACTAAAAATATTTCTTTATGTTTTTTTGTTTAGAGCAAAAATCATGGTATCTTGTTTCAAAACATTAAAGACTGACAAAGTATATCGTTATTGTTTTCATGTGGAGAAATTATGAAGGGAGTAATTGTTAAATGTCTGGAAGAACTTGCCAAAGAAAAGTTTGGCCTGCATAAATGGGAAAAGGTTTTGGCTAAAGCAGGAATTAATAAAAATACTGTTTTTCTTGCAACAAGCGACATAGATGACAACTGCGTAATAAAGCTCATTAAAAGTTTATGCGAAGAACTTAATCTTTCACTTCCCGATATAGCAGATCTTTTCGGTGATTACTGGGTGAACATTTTTGCTCCTAAGATTTACGGGATCTACTACAAGGATCAAAAATCGGCAAAAGAATTCCTTATAAATATGGATTCCGTACATGAAGAAACCACAAGAAGCATGCCAAATGCACATCCTCCGAGATTTGAATACGACTGGAAAGATAAAAATACCATGATACTCTCGTATAAGTCGAAACGGGGCCTTATCGATCTTATGATCGGCCTTGTTAAGGGAGTTGGGAAGTATTACGACGAAGACCTACAGATTAATAAAATAAGTGAAGATAAACTTGAAATAGTTTTTCCAAATTAAATGAAGCTTCATCTGTGATGCTCTTCACACCATTTTTCGGCAGCCTCTGAATTAAACGATTCATCGTAGTAGATTTCCTCCTCAAAAGCGTGTGCGCAGTGATGAACGTTTCTTCTTGCAACTCTTTGAATGTTTACAAGATGCCTGGCCGTAATATTATCGCTTGTAATATTTTTACCGCCTGCACCGCATGCCAGCGTAAATGACGGTTGAAGAGAGTTGTATGTACCCCCTACCGCGCCCTGTGAGGCCGGTGTATTTACAAGTATTCGTCCGGCATTCATAACTTCACAAAAGTAATCAATCTTTCTTTCACTCTGGGAGAAGATACTTGCTGTATGGCCGAGTCCACCGTTCACATTAATCTTTCTGCAAAGCTCAATTCCGTGCTCAAAATCTTTAGCCTCATAAAAAGCAAGAATAGGAGCGAGTATTTCAAGAGACAGAGGCTTATCCAAACCGACTTTATTAAGCCTCCCGATAAGAAGAGATGTGTCTTCGGGTACATCTATCCCGGCCATTTTGGCGATTTTATGTGCCGGTTGCCCGATAACCTCAACTTTCATTATTCTGCTTTCCCTGTTAAACGCCACTTCCTCAATTTTTTCAATTTCCTTTTCAGTTAAGAAATAGGCTTTTCTCTTTTTAAATTCCTCTATCGTTTTTTCAACGTGGCAGGCCCTTACAACAACGGCCTGTTCGCTGGCACATACAGTCCCGTTATCAAATGTTTTTGATAAAATAATCTGTTCAACCGCAAACTGAACATCTGCGCTTTTCCCTACGTATACGGGAACATTACCATGGCCCACTCCCAGGGCAGGGTTACCGGATTTATATGCCTCTCTTACAAGTTCAACCGAGCCCGTTGCCAAGATTAATGCAATATTTTTATGACCCATTATTTCCAAGGTTTCTTCTTTTGCCAATCTTTGAACCCACTGCACGCAATGTTCCGGAGCTCCCTCTTTAAGTGCAGCTTCGTAGAGGATTTTAGCTGCTTCTACTGAACACTTTTTGGCAGCACCGTGAGGTCTGATAATTATCGGATTTCTTGATTTTAACGATATAAGAATCTTAAACATTACGGTCGATGTAGGATTTGTAATCGGAGTTATAGCAAAAATAGGTCCTATCGGCTGGGCAATTTTAACAACGTTATACTTTTTATTAACTGCAAAAACCTAAATCTAAAACACTAAAAGTCGTATTTCAGATAATTATATCATTTATTTATAAATAGTTAGGCTCAATAACACATTGCATTGACACAGCTTTGTTTTTCCTATAAAAACCTAAAAAATAAAACAATTAAGCTTGGAGATTTAATGAAAGCAAAAATAAATTATTTAATACTCATAGCGATCTTCTTAATACCCAAAATTTTATTAGCCGGAGAGGTCTTCGGTATTTCTAATTCTCAAAAGGGAAGCAAATCTGTTGAAATAGTTCTTACTATTGTTCAACAGGATTTGACTCTTGAAGTAGTTTCCATTGATTGTGATAAAGAGCTTTTCAAAAATTATGAAGGATCCGTGGAGTTTAACCTTCGTGAAAGCCGGCTAGAAACTTTATACTTATCAATTGCTGCCGAATCTTTGCAAATAAAGGAGAAGCAGGGAAACTGTAAGCAGTTTTTGGATATATGGAAGGACTTTTATTGCAAAAAACATCCGTCAATTACGTTCTTGAGCACAAAAATAGTTAAAAAAGACAGTTATAGATTTCATGTTACAGGCAACCTTAACCTTCAGGGTTTTGAAGATGAAATATCTTTTGATGTAGAAGCAATCCCTGTAAAAAACGAAAGGATTAAACTTAAGTTTTTATTTAACATAGACCTTTTGGATTTTCGAACAGAGCAAGAAGACATATTTGAGTTGTTCACTTCATACAGAATGATGCCCGCAGAATTTAAATTCGATATAACAACCAAATCAAATTAGGTTCTATCATAAAAAAGCCGGCCAAAAGACCGACTTTTAAATATGGCTAGGGACGGAATCGAACCGCCGACACAAGGATTTTCAGTCCTCTGCTCTACCGACTGAGCTACCTAGCCACATTCCTATTGGGAGCAGTTTTTATTGCAATGAAGCTATTCGCATCATTTAAACTTCTTGGCAATAAAAACATGCCCCCAAACCCCACGCACACTCACGAATAAATCGCCCGTGCGCTTTAATTGCCACTAAAACCCAATGTAGATAAATCAATTAAGGCACTTAGTCAAGAAATTTATAAATATTATCATTGACTTGACTTACATTCCTTTATAGGTTAAAAACCTTCGTTCTTTTAAATTTTTGTTTTTTCACTTCATATATATTCTTGAAATTCCAGATTTTAATCTAAAATTTCAAATGGGCCGCTAGCTCAATGGTAGAGCAACTGACTCTTAATCAGTAGGTTG
>CAYYBZ010000016.1:12314-14662 GCA_964470285.1 uncultured Oligoflexia bacterium | reverse complement strand
TAGGGTTTCTGGAACCCGTAATTTTGTTTTTCTTTGTTTTCTTTTTGTTCGACATAAAATCTCCTCAATATTTAAATTACTTTTAAACCTATATCTTTTCTGAATTGAGAGCCTTCAAATTTAATCCTTTCGCAAAGCTCTATGGTCTTTTGCCTTGCTTTTGAAGGATCTTTATCTTTTACACAGACACTTAAAACCCTTCCCCCGTTAGTCAGCACTTTGTCACCCTCTGCCTTTGTTCCGGCATGGAATACGATAGCATTTTCATCCTCATCGCTGATGTTCAAAGGACCGGTTATAGGCAAACCTTTTTTGTATTTGCCCGGATAGCCGCCGGAGGCAATTACTACACAGGTAGAGAATTTGTCTTCCCACTGCATTTTCAAATCCTTGAAATTTCCTTCGGCGGAGGCTAAAAGAAAGGGAACTATATCGCTTTTCATCCTGAACAATAGTGGTTGTGTTTCCGGATCGCCGAATCTGACATTAAATTCAAGTACAAGAGGGTTTTCTTTCTTATAAATCAATCCAGCGTAAAGGGTTCCTTTAAAGGGAGATCCGTTTTGCTGCATGCCCTTTATAACGGGTTCCATAATATCTTTTGTAATCTTATCTTCCATTACCGTAGTAATTCTTTTAATCGGAGAGTATGCCCCCATTCCACCGGTATTGGGTCCTTTATCTCCGTCCAGAAGCCTTTTATTATCCTGAGATGTTGCAAGAGGGATTAATCTTTCACCGTCGCTCAGAGCGATATATGAAATCTCGAAACCTTCAATATATTTGTCGAGAACGATTTTTGATCCTGCGTCTCCTAAATTTTTATCAATCATCATTGAACGAAGTTCATCCTTGGCGTTTTCAACGGTTGAACATATTTTTACACCTTTGCCAAGTGCCAGTCCGTCTGCTTTGATCACGATTGGAGGATTTGTTCTCTCTATCTCATTTAGACAGTCGTCGTAGTTGTCGAATTGTTTGAAATTAGGAGTAGGGATGCCGTGTTTCTTCATAAATTCTTTTGCAAAGCCTTTGCTCGCTTCAAGTCTTGCTGCGGGTTTGCATGGGCCGAATATCTTCTGACCCGCTTTTTCAAATATGTCGACTATCCCAAGGCAAAGAGGGTCTTCCGGGCCGACAACGGTTAAGTCTATTTTTTTATCCCTGGCAAAATCCAGGAGCTCATCAATATTATCCGGTTTAATTGAAATGTTAGTGTTTTTTTCTGCAAATTCGGTTCCGCCGTTTCCCGGAGCCGTGTAAATGCTTTTAACAAGCGGGCTTTTTGATATTTTCCATACAAGGGCGTGTTCCCTTCCCCCTGAGCCTACGACCAATATTTTCATTGTTACAACTCCAGATTGAAATATTTAAGAATTACAGGATAAAAATTATCCTGCAGAGTAAAAGCTTTCGAGTAATAATCCATGGCGTTTGCGATATCACCTGAGTATTGTTTTGTTTGTCCAAGTTCAAATAAAGCAATAAATTTCATCCCTTCATCGCTTAGAGCCTCGGTTAATAGATTTATTGATGAATCATATCTTTTTAAACTGCGATGAACTATTCCAAGTGCTATACCTGCAGGGAGATTATTTATATCCATTTCAAGGGTTTTTTTCAACATTTCTTCGGCATTTTTATAGTCTTTCTGTCTAAGACTTATTATGCCGAGAATCAGATAAGCGTGATAAATCTTTTTGTCTTTTTTTATTACTTCTTTTAAAATTTTCTTGGCTTCGTTTAAACTTTTTGATGAATGGTCATGAGTATTACCCTGTAATATCAGCATGGCCTTAGCTGTTGCGACCAGTTCCATATTCATGGAAGCTCTTGCTTTTTTTGTCAGTTCTTTTGCGATATTCCTGAAATCTATTTTTAAAATGGGTGAGCGAATATCAGGAAGAAAGTCCTTGCTGTCATAAATGGCAGTCTTGTTCATCCCGTCCAGAAGAAAGAATTTAGCCTTTATCGGATCACCCTTATCCAGGCGGGTGATAGCTATTTTAGCGAAGGGGTAAAAAAGTTTAGGGCTTGAGTTAGAGTATTTAGCAAGAATGTCAAGGGTCTCTGTTTTCATTTTATGTTTTTCAAAAAGCTTTATTAAGTATAAATCGATTGCAGGCGGATATTTTGTTTCGTCTATCAAAAAATCCTGAATAAGCGATTGAGCTCTGTCCTTTTCCTTCAAATCCAGAAGAGCTCTTACCTTGTTAAGTTTCAGGTAATAATCCGTAGGTTTCAAAATAAGGCCGCTGTCGCATTGTTCCATGGCGCCGGCAGGATTTTCTCTATCTAAAAGTATGTTTGAAAGCAGTAAATGAGCATCAACAAGACCGCTTTTTAAA
>CAYYBZ010000016.1:8735-12304 GCA_964470285.1 uncultured Oligoflexia bacterium | reverse complement strand
GTTGTTTTTACGCATTGCATGTTTGAGAATTTCAAATGCCTTATTTGTTTTTCCGTAAATTCTGTAGAGGATCTGGCTGAGTAAAAGTCTGGCCCGGTCATTATCAGGATTGAGTTTTATTGCTTTTTCAAGGGAGTTTTTGGCCCGGGTATATTTTTTAAGCTTAATATCCATTTGGGCTGTTTTGTTCAGTGTTATAGAATCTTTAGGAGATTTCGAAAGACGCGCATTAAAGTTTTCCAGGGCGTTTTTGAAATGATTGTTCTTCAGTGCATTTTTTCCTAAAACTACATGAGCGAAACTTAACTCAGAGTCCTTTTGCATGCTCTTTAAGATAAGTTCTCTGCCCTGCAATACGTTATCGCTTGTTGTGAGTTGAGTGCCTTTTATCAACAATGCTAAAGGATTATCCGGATCAATCTCTAAGGCTTTATTTATATTTATTGAAAAATCCTCCAATTTACCGCTTTTAAAATGGGCATCAGCAGCGGCTATGTATCCTATCGGATGAGCAGGATTTTCCTCAACGCTGACCCTATTTACTTCCAATGCACTGTCAAGCAATTTCCTGTCTCCGGAATAATGGTAAATGCATGAAAGAGACAGTGATATGTATGATAGAATTCTTGAGTCTTTGTGATTTTTTACAAAAGCTTTGATGAAGCTGTTCTTGGCTATATGACAGGACTCTTCAGTGTAAAGTTTAAAATTCTTTAATCCCTCCTCAAAGTAAAACCCGGAGTTTTTATCAAGTTTACCCAAACTTTTACTCCACTTATCAGAAATAACTTTCGTCTTTTGGGGAGGCTTGGGAATGTCCGGTTTGACCCCGATTATCAGGAAGAGCCAGACAAAAATCAGTAATGCAATAAACATTGTAAATATTGTTTTGAATTTTATCGGTTTTTTTGTATTGGAAGCTTTGGACTTGACTACATGAACGGATTCAGCCTTCTTTGCCTTTGCGTAATATCCCTTAAGATAAGGGCTTAGCTCTTCAACGGCCTGAACCTTAAGAAGGTTTTTATCAGGTGTTAAAACCGTATCGTTTTCTTTCAGAAGGCCGTCGCTTATCCATGCCCCAAGATCATCAAGTGTATATGGTCCCTTTTTTTCTCCCGAACTCTTTACGATGAAGTACCGGTTTATTTCAACTTCCTCCAGTTCCGGCTCATTTTTACAGTTTGGACATATAGGAATGGCTTCGGAAGCGATTGCATGGAACTGCTTTGAGCAGTTAATACAGGACCTTATAACACGTTTCTGTACCTCCGGAATTATATCAAACCCGGTTTTACCTATTTTTGGTCGAATCTTAAACTTTACCAGGCAGTTTTCACAGCTGACAGTTTTTTCACTTTCAAAGGGTTCAAGGGTCAGCAGATCTATTTCTTTGCCACAGTTAAAGCATTTTGTTTTCATATTGTTTAACCGTGAGTTTTCTCCGATAAATTAGTGCTTAAAATGCCTCTTGCCGGTAAAGAGCATCGAAATTCCGTGTTCATTACATGCCTGAATCACTTCTTCATCTCTCAAAGAGCCTCCCGGTTGTATAACGGCCTTGATCCCCTTGCCGGCAGCAAGATCGATGGAGTCTCTGAACGGGAAAAATGCATCAGAGGCAAGAACGGCACCCTTAATGGGTAATTTAGCTTTCATAAATGCTATTTCGCATGAATCTACCCGTGAAGTCTGACCGGCGCCTATGCCTACCGACTGCTTTTCGTTTGCCAGAACTATTGCATTGGACTTGACGTTTTTACATATGTCCATGGCAAATTTAAGCGCTTTCAATTCAACCGGATCAGGCTTTCTTTCAGTAACGATTCTGGCTTCGTCTATGTTTGTGTTAACCAGATCTACTTCCTGTATTAGGACGCCCCCGTCAATGAATTTGAAATCCAGATCGCTTCCTGATTTATCTGTATCAAGCTCAATAAGTCTTAAGTTTTTCTTCTTTGCAAATACTTTAAGCGCATCATCTGAAAATGCAGGGGCAATTACTACTTCCGTGAAAAGTTTTTTTATTTCAGTAGCAAGCTCACCGTTTACTTCACCTGAAAGGCATACAATCCCTCCGAAAGCTGAAACCGGGTCACATTCAAGAGCCAGTTCGTATGCTTCTAAAAGATTGTTTTCAGATCTTCCGACTCCGCATGGGTTAGTATGCTTAATTATTGCCGCTACGTTTTTGCCTTCTATATCTCTTAGGACATTGACGGCTCCCTGACTGTCAATAAGATTATTATATGAAATTTCTTTGCCCTGAATAGGTTTTGCTCCAGCCAGAGAAGATTTAAGTCCGCGGCCGCTAACAGAATAAAGTGATGCGTTTTGGTGAGGATTTTCTCCGTATCTTAATTTATTTAGTCTCTCAAGAGTCAGCTCGAGCTTTTCAGGCATCTTTACCGAATCGTTTTCTTTTTCCGAATAATACCCGTCAAGGTAGTTGACTATATGGCTGTCATAGTCATAGGTAAGATGAAAAGCCTTTAAGGCAAGTTTTGCCCGCGTCCCAAAACTTAAGCAACAGTTATTTGCTTTCATTTCTTCAATTATGGAATTGTAATCGGCCGGATCGGTTACCACGGCAACGTGCTTATGATTCTTAGCTGAGGCCCTTACCATTGAGGGTCCTCCTATGTCGATGTTTTCTATGGCATCTTCAATTGTAGATTCCGGATTACTTACGGTCTTGTAAAACGGATACAGATTAACAACTATCATATCGATAGGTTTTATCTTGTGATCATTTAAAGCTTCCAAATCGTCTTTTACCTCACGGCGCGCAAGAATTCCTCCGAACACGTTAGGATGTAAAGTTTTTACCCTGCCGCCCAGTATTTCCGGGAAAGAAGTAACATCATTAATTTTTGTAACCTTGATTTTAGAATCCTGAATCAGCTTTGCGGTTCTTGATGTCGAAATAATCTCGACTCCGCATGAATCGAGATATTTGGCAAGTTCAACAACGCCGTCTTTGTCGGAAACACTGATAAGTGCTCTTTTGATTTTTACATTATCCATATGAATCCCCTAAAATTTATAAACCAGGAATTTTAAAAGAAGTAAGAACGGTCTTAATGTCATTGTCCGTGATTGAGAATCCGGCACCGAAGAAGAAATCACGGGTTGAGTTACTGTTTGTTATCATGTCGTTAACACCGCCCGTTAAAAGAATGTATTTGAAAAGCTTAACCGTGGCATAGCTTCTAAATCGTGGCCTGTTATCGTACCTCTGGAAGTTGAAAGCTTCAAAACTGAATTTTATTATGTCGTTAAGAAAATAATAGTCAAATCCTACACCGCCGTCATTTCTGATTATTCCGAAACGGATATTCAAATCGTAAAAACGTTTGGCTACCTGAAGACTGAAGAAAAGATCATCTCTTGTTGAAACAGTTTTGGTTTCTGCCGCAACGGTACCGTCGGGAAGTACTACGGATGTGTCTGTAACGCTTGTTTCTCCGCTTGGTGCGTCAATCAGTTCCAGCTCGATATATTTATCCGGCTTGGGCTGAATTCTTACCGCAATCGAATTTTGCATTTTTTTGGCATCGGTTAGAAAC
>CAYYBZ010000016.1:1540-8725 GCA_964470285.1 uncultured Oligoflexia bacterium | reverse complement strand
ACTCACCGCGGTAACGCAGATGTGTTTGAATTTTTCTTGCTGAGTCCATGTATTCGTTTACCCCGTCAATTGCCGAATCGAGTTTTTCAACAGTTGAATCATCGTTGACCAGCTTGCCGATGGTTCCTTCTCCTTTTTCTATCTTTTTTGCAATCTTGTTAACTGAATCAATTGCCTGTTCAAGTTTGGTTATTGCGCTTCTGAGCGTGTTTCCGGTTTTTTTCGCGTCTTCGCCCGTTCCGAAGGCAATCTTGAGTGATTCTGTCACCTGGGCCAGGTTTGAAATGATTGCATCAATACCGACGCGGTTATTCTCAACCATATCGGCCAGATTTTTTGAAAGCGATTTTACATCTCTTATTATTTCATTTATCGAGCCCTTGTCAGCTTCTTCCCCAAGCGACTGTGTCACTTTTTGAATGTCAACTGCCGCCTTATTCAAAGAAGACATAAGTCTTTCCATATCACTTTTTGAAACTGAATTCTTTATTTCGGAGCCTTCTTTAAGAACGGGGTGGTCGGGTGTTCCTACTCCCAGTTGAAGGAAACGGTCACCAAGTATCCCCCTGTCTTTGACCGCCAAAGAAGCATTTTCGTAAAGTATGAGGTCTGAAAGTATTCTTACAGTAACCTTGGCCCTGCTATCAACAAGCTCTATCCCGTCGATGTAGCCGACTCTAATACCGGCCATTTCGACGGGGCTTTTATTGACAACGCCGTTAACTGAATCAAAAACGGCAAAATATCCTTTTGCTTTACCGCTCCCTATGTTTGTTTCAGAAACTTCTAATGAAAAATAAATTACTATAAAAAGGCCTACAAGTGCGAAAATGCCTACCAAAGTTTCAGGTGTAAAAATTTTTTTCAACTTAAATCCTCCGATGAGGCTAACTCTCCGGATTTGCTTAAGAAAGTTCTGACAATCTTATTGTCCGATTTTAAAAACTCTTCCGGGCCAGCCTGCGCAACTATTTTGCCCTCATGGAGCATGGCAATTTTATCAGCTAAATTAAGAGTTGTCTTTATATTATGACTTATAATTATCTGTGTCGTTTCAAAGTGTTTGTGCGTATCATTGATAAGTTTACAAATTTGTTCGGTCATTATCGGATCCAGACCAGTAGAGGGTTCGTCAAAAAGAAGTATTTTTGGACGCAGCATAAGTGCTCTTGCAAGCCCGACTCTTTTTTTCATTCCTCCGGAAAGCTGTGAAGGCCATTTGTTTTCGGCTCCTTCCAGGCCGACAAGTTTAAGCATTTCAAGAACTTTTTCTTCAATCTCTTTGTCCATAAGGTTCGTATGTTCTCTTAACGGAAAGGCAACGTTTTCAAAAACACTCAGTGAATCAAAAAGAGCGGCGTCCTGAAAAAGCATTCCGAATTTTTTTCTGAGGGAATCGAGTTTTTTACCGCTTAAATTTGTTATGTTTGTACCTTCGATTATGATTTCTCCGGAATCAGCCTTTATTAATCCTATTAAATGCTTAAGAAGCACGGATTTCCCCTCGCCAGACGGGCCTAAAATTACTGTAGTGCTGCCGGCCGGCACGCTTAGATTAAGGCCGTCAAGAACACGCTGTTTCCCGAATGATTTTTTAAGATTTCTAATTTCAATCATAATAATTAAAAAAGCATTGCTGTTAAAAAGTAATCGGAAACCAGTATTGTAACCGAAGAAACTACTACGGCTTCAGTAGTGGCTTTCCCTACACCTACTGCACCGCCAGTGGCATGGTAACCCTTATAACAACTGATAAGTGAAAGTGCCAGACCGAAAAAAGCCGATTTAAAAAGGCCTTCTGTTACGTCGACAACATCGATATACCATCGTATCTTGTCCAGAAAAACAGCAGAATCTATTCCTAAAATCTTTACTCCCACTAAATAACTTCCGGCTGATCCGACAAAATCAAAAATAGCGGTCAGAACCGGGAGCATTACCGTTGCCGCTAATACTCTGGGAACAATCAAGTAATTAATGGGATTAATGGCCATTGATTCCAGCGCATCAATCTGTTCGGTCACTCTCATGGTTCCCAGATGGGCCGCCATAGCCGATCCGGCTCTTCCGGTAACCATCAGGGCTGCCATAACCGGGGCAAGTTCCTTCACAATTGACATGGTCGCGACGGCTCCGGTTAAGGTTTCTGCATTAAAACGCATAAACGCTCTGCCGCTTTGAAGGGCAAAAACCATTCCTGTAAAAATTGAAGTCAGAAGTATTATCCCCAAAGATCTGTATCCGATAAATTCCATTTGATCGAAAATCAGCTTAAATCTGAATGGACTTCTGAATGACGATTTAATTGTTTCAAAGCTTAAAAGTAAAAAAGAACCGACGCCTTTAAGGTAATTAAAAAAACGCTGAAAAGCGCCTATCGTGATACTTCCGGATATTGATATTGGGTTGAGATTATTCATGCTAATGGTTCTTATCCCCGTTAAGAAAAACTCTCGGTACTCTTTCGGATATTGCGGTTAATATTTCATAAGGGATTGTATTGCAAGATTTTGCATAGTCAACCGCGCTTATTTCATTGTCTGCGTTTTTTCCCAGAAGAATTACATCATCTCCGGCTTTTGGATTGCTTAAGGAACTTACATCACAAAAAGTCATATCCATGCATATGTGTCCAATAATCGGGCACTTTTTGCCGTCTATAAGTACATAGCCTAAAGAAGAATACTTTCTTAAAAATCCGTCCGCATAACCGACCGGAATAATAGCTATTGTGTAATCTCTATCGGCGATGAAACCACGGCTGTAGCCTACATAATCGCCTTTTGATACCTTCTTGATTGTCGAGATATTGCTTTTTAAAGTCAGCACTCTTTTAAGTTTTTGTGTAATTTCGGGATCTTCTAAAGAAGAGTAACCGTAAAGGGCAAGCCCGCATCTTACCATGTCAGGATGAAATTTATCGCTGGCTATTGCAGCTGCCGAGTTTGCAATATGTTTGAGGGCTTTAAATCCCAGTGAGGATTCAAGTTTACCAGCAAACTCCATAAATCTTAAATGCTGGGCCTGTGTAATTTCTGAGTTTTTGTTTTCAGATTCAAGAAAATGAGATGAAATACCTTCGATTTTGATTTTTTTATTGGTTTTCAGACACTCTATCAGTCTTGAAATTTCATTTGGTCTGAAACCGAGCCGGCTCATACCTGAATCCATTTTTAGATGAACTGTGAAATCAAGATTATTTTTTGACGCGTAATCGGAGAGATTTGCTAAGCTTTCAAAATCGTAGATTATCGGTTTTAGATTGTAATTTTTTACATCTTCAAAATCGTCTTTGCAAACCGGGCCTATTAGAAGAATAGAGGTTTTGATTCCGGCTTTTCTCAAAATTTCACCTTCGCTAGTATAGGCTATTGAAAACGAGCCTATTTTTAAGTCTTCCAGAGTTTTTGCTATTTGAACTATCCCGTGCCCGTAAGCATTGCCTTTAATTACCGCAGAAATTTTTATCCTGTCACCGATTAAACTTTTAAGAAGATTGTAGTTCGATGTCAGGGCATTAAGATCTATTTCCGCCCTTGTTTGTCTCATTTTCTTAAGTTTTCCAGTTTAATTTCTCATCCTTTTCCAGAACGGTTTGAATTTCTTCGACTGATTGATATCTCTTATCAGCCGGTTTTTCCATGCATTTGAGGATCATTTTGCAGAAAGAATCCGGAATGTTTCTGTCTATTGTTTTGGGGTCTGGAGGTGTCGTATGAACGTGATGGTAGCCAAGATCTCCCTTTTTGAAGGGCAGCTGCCCTAAAAGCATCTGGAAAAGGCAAATACCTAAAGAGTAAATATCGGTTCGGTGATCTATGGGTTTGCCTAGTGTCTGCTCCGGCGACATAAATGAAGGTGTGCCGCCGATAATACTTTGTTCGCTTTGAAGCTCTCTTACAACCTTTGCAAGACCGAAGTCCATTATCTTAACCACTTTTTCCTTGCTCCACATAATATTGTTAGTAGTAAGGTCTCTGTGAACTATGTTTTTCTTATGGGCATAGCTTAATCCGTTTAGAAGCTGCCGCAAGACTTCAAGGACGCTCTGCATGGATAGTTTTTTGCTTTTCTTAAGAATTTCCTTAATTGTCAGTCCGTTTATGAGCTCCATTGCAATGTAATAATCTTCGTCCTCGACTCCTGCATCGTAAACGGTAACAATATTTGGATGATTAAGGGCGGCAGCGGATTTTGCCTCTCGAAGGAATGTCTTAACTGCCTGAGGATTTTTCTTAAGCGTTGACGGAAGGATTTTTAAAGCGACAATTCTGTCAAGCGTGGTATCTTTAGCTGTATAGACAATACCCATACCTCCTCTGCCTATTTCCTTTACCTTTACGTAACGCTTTTTTTCCATCTTTGAGACATTCTTTATTTTTAAATCAGGATCGGCAAAATTGCCCGAACTCATCTCTTTTTGAACAACTTTGGACAATCTCGATATAGCGGCATAATTAAGTTTTTGTTTTAAATCACCTACCTTGTCTTTTATGCTGGGATCAACCATATCCTGTGAGAGCATTTTCTCAATAGTCTTAAGAACTCCCGATTCGGACTCTGATTTTTCAGCAAGCGAAGCCAGGTTGGAAAAGGTTTCAAGATTACTGCTTGAAATCTCCTTTACTCCGCTTATTGCCTTTTCAAGTTTTTCCTTGGCCTTTGTAAAATCACCTTTTTCCATATATATCTTGCCTTCCAGATTAAGGCTTTTGTTATACTCGGGGGAATCCTCATTTATTCTTTCAAGCACTTTAAGGGCTTCATCAAAAAGGCCTCTTTTGTAATAGTTTTGAGCCGCGCCGTAATATTTACCCAGTTTTTCCTGAAGGGCAACCTGCCTTGCATAATCTCCGGCTTTTCCGTGAAAATCGACGGCCTTGTCATAGTCCTTTATGCGTTCGGAGCAAAGGGCAGCCCTGTCAAATATTTCGGCGTTTGCATACGCCGAGGCGGCCAGTGAATATTCCTTGGCTTTTTCAAACATAATCCCGGCTTTTTCATATTCCTGCATGTTTTTGTAAATATCTCCGGCTTTGGCAAAGTCCCCTGCTTCCTGATAGAATTTGACAGCTTTGCCCTCATCACCGTCCTGAGCATACCCTTCGGCTTCTATGAATGCCGCTTTTTTATTGTCGCCTTTGTTTCTGAGAATATTCGCGGCTTCCTTGTAATTATTGGCCTTGATATAGCACTCTATTGCCTGCTGAGGGCTTGCTCCGCTTAAATAGCTTTGGGCGGCTTCGTTGTACATAAGTTCCGAAAGAAAGAAATCAGCCGCTTTATTATGCTTTTTAGCTTTGATGTAATATTCACCGCCGGTTTTTGCGATTTTTTTAAGTTTGCCGGTCGAAATGTAGGCCTCGCCCGGTTGTGAAGAACCGGTCTTGGATTTTTTATAAAATTGAAACATTAAATCACCGGCTTTTTCGAATTCTTTTTCTTCGGCCAATAAAATTGCAGCTTCTTTGTATTGTCCGAGTTTTACCATTGATTGGGCAGCAAGTGATTTAAGATTGTTTTTAAGGTAAATCTGGGGGATTTCTTTTGATTTATCCATTTTGGTAAGGCATTTTTCGGCCTTTTCAAAATCTTTAAGATGGATATAAAGATCGGTGGCCTTTTGTAAATCACCCGCCTGCTCATAGAGGTTGGCTGCCTGTTCATGCTGTTTCCTTGACAGATAAACATCCGCTGCTCTTCCGTAGATGTGACCGTCCATAAACACTTTTATGGCTTCCTTGTGTCTTCTCATTGATATCAGCAAATCGCCTGCTTTTGCGTATTCTCCGTCTTTTATATATGTACTTACATCCTTTTGAACTGACACTTTTCTTAAAAAGGGAAAACGCTCTCTTAACCATGAACCTTTAAGGGAAAAAACATATTTGTATAGTATATAAAGGGCTACCAGGATTATGCCAAAGTAAAATATAGAAACAAAAATCCAGTTGGAGGTCAGTGTTTCCCAGAATCTATCAATAAACTCCTTAACTTGTTCCATTTGGAAAAGGGCTTTCTTTGTATAAATTATTAATATTTAAAGTAATTTAATGACTGATAAAAGTCAAGAAACCTATTTAAATAGTGCTCGATTCCAGTTCACTCATCACGTAAATCCTTGACTTTTGTTTCATGTGGCATAAAAGTGAATCTGTTTAATTTAAAAAAATGGAGTGAAACATGGCCGGTGTAAATAAGGCAATAATTATTGGAAGACTTGGAAAGGATCCCGAGATCAGATATACGAACTCCGGCGCACCGGTGGCAAATTTTACAGTTGCGACATCAGAAAGCTGGACAGGCAAGGACGGCAAGAAGGATGAGCGTACTGAATGGCATAAGGTTGTTGCATGGGGCAAGTTGGGCGAACTTTGCGGTGAATACCTTAACAAGGGAAGAAGAGTTTACGTCGAAGGTAGAATTCAAACAAGAAGCTATGACGGAAAAGACGGCAATAAAAAATATATTACAGAAATAGTTGCTCAAACTGTTCAGTTCCTTGATTCTCCGCAACAGAAAAAATCAGATTTCACGCAGGATTCCGGTATGTCTTCAACGAACGCAGAAAGCGCCCCCCCTCCGGATGACGATATTCCTTTCTAGTTTTAAAACGCTTCTAAAATTAAGAGGTAAATTAATCCAGATGTGTCGGTTTTTTGGTTTCGGCCTTGATAACTCCGCTCAGTTTCCATTTTGTTCCGGTCTTCTTCCATAGTTGTACCTCGTTAAACGCCTTGAAGCTTTGAGTTCTTTCCTGGATATACGAGTATTGAACAATCGCAGTCGCCGTTTTTTTGTCGTCTGCAATCGAAACATCCACAAGTGCAAAATCGACGACATTTTTCCCGTTAAAGAATTCAACACGATCGGCAATTATCTCCTTTTGTTTGCCGTCTTCAATGAAAGATGCTCCTGCACTGTAAGCTTTCCATTTTATGGTTCTTGAGTATGTTTTTATCTGTTTGCTTAAACCCTTAACTGAATTGCATGAACTGAATAATAATGACGACGTTAAAAGGAATATTACCATCGTTGTTATTGTATATATTCTTTTCATTTAATTCTCCTTATAAATGTATTATCTGTCTTCTATTTTACTCAGATTTGCCACTGCCTGAGTGTAATCAGGGTTAATTTTTAGGGCCTTTTCAAGATGAGTACGGGCTTGGTCAATTTGGTTTT
>CAYYBZ010000016.1:0-1530 GCA_964470285.1 uncultured Oligoflexia bacterium | reverse complement strand
CGATATAGATTTCTGCGGCAAGATTATGCAAATCGGCATAATTTCCGAGTTTTTCAAGAAGTTGAGTGACGGTGAGCAAAGCTTCATCGAAGCGGTTATTTAAAAACTGAGCCTTGGCATAATTTATTCTGGCTTTTATGTAACCGGAATTAATTTCTATGGCCTTGCTAAAGCTTTCACATGCTTTAGCAGGATTTCCCTCTTCCAGAAGTAAAAGACCTAAGGAGTTGTGAACGTCGGCGAAGCCGGGATTTTTTAAAAGTATTTCTTCAAAAATTTTTCTGGCTTTTACGAAGTCACCGGTTTTTACCAGGGTATCGGCGTAATTTCTTTTTGAATCAACTTTCAATGTCTCGACCTCGGTTTTTAAAAGAGATGACAACCGTACAAGAATAACTCCAAAAAGAAACAGAATTACAAGCCCGATAACAGTAAAAATGTTTAAAGGGGTGAACAGACTTTTCATCTTTTCAATATTAACGGTCTTTTCCGAAGAAGTATTTTTAATCGAATCAATCTTGTTTTTTTCTTTAGGAGTTTCAAAAGTGAGTATGTTCATAAAACTTTTATGATCAATTGAATTTACAAAAGAGACGTCTTTCTGAGAGCTCTTGTGAGAGATAAGGGATTTTGCGAACTCCGTTTCCAGAGTTTTTACGATTCCTGTGCCTGAAACCAGCCAGATAATTACGCTGTAATTGGGGTTTGAGAAATCTCTGATACCTATTTTCAGGGCGTTTTTATAAGTTTTAGATTCGGTTTTGACATCTTCAAAGGCAAGAACTTCTACGTAAGTGGCTCCGATTTTCTGTAAATCGGAGCTCCAGATAGTTCCTTTGTCAAAAGGTGTGTCAAGAATCAGAAATCCTTCCGAGTAAGATAATCCGTTTGTCGATTTATTTAGGGATTTAAAGCGGTATATCTTGTCGCTTAGAAAAACATAATAAAATTTACCCGATAAGCTGCTTTCGCATACTACCGTTTTTATGCCGTTAATCGTTTCATAGCCGGTAACTTTTATTTCTTCTTTTTTCCCTTCGGAAGTCAAGTATGTCCAGCTGGAGTCTTTGTAAACGGGGAAATAATCGACTATGGTATTGGCGTTTTCATTTGCGGAAAAAGATTTTACACAATAAAGCGCCAACAATAAAAATACCGATATTTTGCATAGCGTCTTAATTGATGGACCTCTTTTGAAATTACCGAAGATTCTACCATTCACTATTGAAGATAACAATATCATATTAGCAGTGAAGGTTTGTAACCAAGATGCGGGAGAAAGCAGTCTTACTCAGATTTGGATTGGGTTTCAGTGTCGAAGTAGTTGATTTCTATGCCGGTAACATTATCGGGTCTTACGTAGTCGGCGGTCGGCAGAACACTTATTTTATCAAATGTTTGAATTGCCTTTCCGCCCTGGTCGGTTGAGCTTAATGTCAGTTTGTAAAGCGACAGAAAATCGAAGTCGGTTGTGACTATAACTGTGTCGTATTTGGCTGTTATATATCCGCTTTGCTGATTTTCTTCATC
>CAYYBZ010000015.1:0-15034 GCA_964470285.1 uncultured Oligoflexia bacterium | reverse complement strand
ACGAAATCATCGTCAACAATCATTAATCTTTCAGTTCCGGAAATATCATGCCGTAGTAAGTCTTCCTTTATATCTTGCCTTGCAACGGGAAAATACAAATAGAAAGAAGTGCCCTTTCCGACTTCACTCTCGAAATCTATGTACCCCTTATGATCTTTCATAACCGCATCAACTATGCTCATACCAAGGCCTGATCCTCTTTTATCCTCGGTTGTTTTTGTAGTAAAGAAGGGATCAAATATTTTATCCCTTATTTTCTTCGGTATTCCCTTCCCTTGATCACTTATTGTCACTTTTACATACTCTCCCCTTGGAATATGCTGATAAGCAATTATATCAAAATCGGGATAATAGTTTTCGGTTTTGATTAAGATTTCGCCCTCATTATTCATTGCATCGCATGCATTACCGATCATATTCGATATCATTCTATGTATCTGAGCCTGACCGCCTGCGATATTAAGAAGTCTGCTTTCCTTGTCGGTTTTAAAAACGATTTTGTCGGTTCTATTCTTATGCTGTATTATTGCATCATCAATTATATTATTAAGATTAAGTATTTTCTGATTGTAATATCCCCGTCTTGCAAGAGTTAAAAGATCCTGATTGATATCTGCCATTTTTTTTGCGGAATTTTCAATATCATCTAGCAATTCCGACACTTTATTATTTTCGGGTATTTCTGAGCGAATCATCTCCGGATAAGCAACAATGGGACCCAAAAGATTATTAAAATCATGTGCCACCTGACCGGCGATTGTTCCCGCTGCTTCCATTCGCTGCGCCCGTGATCTCATATCTCTTAATTTCTTTGTCTCGGTAATGTCTCTTGCCACTCCCCATAGGTAAAGGACGTTTCCTCTTGTGTCAAAAACACAGTAAGACTGCAGTTCAACCGGGAGTACGGTTCCGTCTTTCCTTATATATTCTTTTTCATAAATACCCGAATAACCTTTAGCCAATAAACCCCTTTCCCATATTTCTTCTTTTTCATATTTGTGCCATTTCTTTGGAGTTATTTCATAGAAATTCTTTAATTTCTTTAATTCTTCGAGGCTGTAACCGAGCATTTTACAGTATGCCTGATTGGCATCTATAATTTTCTGCTTTTTATCGACCATTACAAAACCGTCACGGCTTCCTTGAAAAAGCTGTCTGTATTTTGCTTCGGAATACTCAAGGTCTTTTTGAGCTCTTTTTCTATCAGTAATATCCTGGACTAAAGAGGCAACTCCGACAACTTTTCCTTTTTTATCCAAAAGCGGGGTATTGTTCCATTCACAGATTATGATCCTTCCGTCTTTGGTTAAATTTTTATTTACACTCCTTTCACCGCCTTTCTGTTTAAGAAGAGATTGCCAGATCATATCGATTTTTTCTTTTGCATTCTTTGGAAGAATTTTTTGCCAGGGATACTTTCCCATAACTTCTTCCCTTTTAAACCCGAAGATATCTTCAGCTGCCCTGTTCCAGCTTACGACCCTAAAATCCAAATCCCACTCAATGGCTGCTACGGGTGTATTTTCCAAATGGAATGAAAGCCTACTTTCGGATTCCTCCAGCCTATTGTGGATTTCTCTTTTTTCGGTAATATCGTGGGCTATTGCATATATTAATCCTTCCTCGATTTTAGGTTGACTGTTCCATTCCAAATAGCGGTAATGCCCTTTTTTTGTTTTGTAGCGGTTTGTGAAAGATATTACTTTCTTTCCCATTTTAAGATTTTTTTCGATAACTTCACGTGTAGCTTTAATATCTTCAGGATGCACGAATTCCATAAAAGACTTTGATAAGAGTTCTTTCTGTGAATACCCCAGAACCCGTGAAAAAGCAGAATTTACCCTGATAAATTTGGCCTTATTAAGGTCTGCGATACAAATCATTTCTACGACCATGTCAAATATCGAGTTCAATTGGATTTGAGCTTTTTTGCTCTCGGTAATATCTTTTCCGAAGCTTACAGTGCCGATTATTTTGTTTTTGGAATCCTTTAAACTTGAGTTGTACCACTCAATTAATCTTTCATATCTGTCTTTGGTGAAGGATGAAGCAGGATCATTCTTCTTTAGTTTTCCGATCGGTTTATTTTTTGTTTTTTTTCGCGATGAGATTGATGTTTTTTTCTTTTTTTTACGGGGCATAATATTCTCCTGAATTGTTTATTTAGGTTTATTCAAGCCGGTTGAAATCTCTTTTCTTAGAAGAAACCTCTATCGGCCCGCCGCCTTCATCAAACAACACCGTTAAGATGACCCACACTTCAACAATTTCACCTTTTTTATTGGCTGAGTTTTAAAAGATCTTATTTCCCTGACAGCAAGAATATTTTTCAATCGAATTTGAAACGGCTAAAACGGATTTTTTAGATTTTTTCACGCTTCTTCCCTAAAAGATACCTAACAACCCCGGTTAATATTATAACCCGATATTTTGTATTGCAATCATTAAGTAACGGAATGTAATCGGGGTTAAATTTTACCCCGTTATGTTTTCTGAAATACCACATACTTCGTTTCATTTCTAATATAAGTGTCTTTATACCCCCTTAATTTATTCCTAATTATTAATATAGAAAAAAGAATCATTATAGGATGTTGCAAATGAATAAATATTTTATATTTGGTACAAATTATGCTTATCAAATACTCGAAACTCTTTAAAGGAGTTAAACCATGACATTGAGAAATACGGCTAAAAAAATCAAAAAAAGAATATTGATTATCGAGGATGAAGTCGACCTGCTAAATCTGTATGAGAAAATACTTGAAGATGATAATTCTGAGATAAAAAAATGCTCAAATGCCTCCCTTGGGATTCTGGAATTAAACAGAAACCCTGCTTTTGATCTTATTCTTATTGATTTGGGACTTTTAGAACTGACTGGAATGCAGCTCTTTAGATATATCGAAAACCATTACCCTGATTTGTCCGCTAATGTTTTATTCGTCACAGCGGGTTCATGGGACATGACCTCAGAAGATTTCATAAACAATCACAAAAGCAAAACAGTACTTAAGCCCTTCGATATTGAAGAATTACAGAAAAGATGTAAGGCTATTTATTAGAATTATTCTGTTCACATCTTTCGTCTCAAAGAATCCTTTTCCTATTTAAGCAAAAATCTTACAATATCTGACAAAATCTGACACTTTCAAATTATCCCTTTTTTTTCGCGTAAAATCAGTATATTAAAATCCTAAGGCAAGTGTCTTATTTTGTCAGACATTGTGTTTATTTCTAGCAATACTTGAAGTATTTTTATACTTATCCCCATATTTACAACTACTTACAAATTGGCATAACTTATGCTCATATAAATGATCATGAAAACAACAAAAACAAATAAAATAAAGAATCTGGCTGCAATAATTGCTTTAGCAATCGGTATCATTAATTGCGGAAGCAGCAATATAATTGAAATTAGAGATAAAGTTTATCTCAATTCAACGAAATTCACGCATGAAAATACAGAACAGATCGATTATAACGCAATAGATATACTTGGAAATGCGATAGATAAATTCGAAAGTATTTACGGAAAAATCGACAAAGAGATTACAATTCAGCCCGATGAATACTCTTTCTACAGCGAAGAACTTAAAAAGGATGTAAGCGGGCTCAACTACAACTACGGCAACAGCTGTACCCTGATAATCGGAATACACCCCACTTCGGACTGTGAAAGTATAATGATACTGTGGCATGAACTTTATCACTGCGTTTCAGATGAAAAGGAACACGGCCAATGGGTTTACGATCTTTTCGATTTAAGAGACGAATACAGGGAAGAAGGCGGATGCAGCGAGTATGATTCTACGCAGAGTCCTTTACTACATATATAAACCTTAAAATTTGGAGAAACGCTAATGAAGATTTCAATAATGTTTGCAAATAATAATTCAGGAGTAAAAAGATTAAAAGAAGAAAAACTCAATCGGGAAATTCTGAAAATAGTATCAATTCTTGAAAAAACGATGCCTATAAAGAAACTAAAAAAAGAAATCTCCCCGTCAATAACTACCCATTAAGCGTACGAGATTATCGTTATTTGAGCCTGATTCCGTACTTTTTAAGCCTTCTATAAATTGTATCCCTGCTTATACCCAGTATCTTTGAAGCCCTTGAGATATTACCGGATGACTTCTCTATCGCCTTAATTAAAGAAGAATATTCCAAATCCTTTATCGAAGTAACTGGTGAATTTGTTTGATTTTCGTTTTGAAAATCAACCCTTTTACCCGATCCGATAGTAAAATCCGACATTTTAAGCTCAGGCTCCTTACCCATTACAATTGCTCTTTCTACAACGTTTTGTAATTCCCTTACATTTCCCGGCCAGCCGTAATCGCTAAGATGATTTACTATTTTCTCATTTAAATCCTTAAAAGATTTATTCTCTTTATCGCTGAAACGCTTTATGAAATTGTTAAGAAGAACGGGAATATCTTCCTTTCTTTCTCTTAAAGGAGGCATAACAAGTGGAAGAACATTGAGTCTGTAGTAGAGGTCTTCCCTGAAGCTTTTGGATGCTATGGCTTCTTCGAGATTTCTGTTTGTAGCGGCTATAACCCTGACGTCCCCCTTAATGGTTACTAGGCTCCCTACCCGTTCAAATTCCTGTCCCTGAAGAACCCTTAGCAGCTTAACCTGCAATTCAGGTAAAAGATCGCCTATTTCATCAAGGAAAATGGTTCCTTTATCCGCGGCTTCAAATTTTCCCTTTTTATCCGATACGGCCCCCGTAAAGGCACCTTTTACATGGCCAAAAAGCTCACTCTCCAAAAGATTAGAAGGTATTGCAGCACAGTTTATAGATACAAACGGTTTATCGCGTCTGCTTGAGTTTTTATGTATGAGATTTGCAGCCAGGCTTTTACCCGTTCCGCTTTCACCGAGAATCAAAACAGGAGCATCTGAATTGGCAATTTTACTGATCTCCACAATAACTCTTTTCATCTTTGGACTTTGTCCGAGTAAAAATTCATCTGAAGATCTTTCAATTATGTTTTTCTTTATTGAAGTAAGTTTTTTCATTTCAATAAGTTTAATTATCTTTTCAGCAAGAAGGGCCGTATCAATGGGCTTATGTACGTAATCAGAGGCACCTGCCTGCATGGCAGATACCACATCATTGGTTTCTTTACTGCCGCTTACCATTATTATCGGTGTCGCCTCATTTATAAGCTTAAGCGCCGGGATTATATCAACGCCTGTCTGATCCGGAAGGTTAAGGTCCAGAAGAATAAGGTCGGGATGTTCTTTTTTTGCTGTTTCATATCCTTGTGAAGCCGAAAATGCGCTGATGGGTTCAAAACCCATTGAATTTACGAACTTAGTCAGTATGTTTACGGTTACAGGATCATCATCAACAATGAGTATCCGGTATTTTCGGGTTCTATTAGTTTTTTCCATTTGTAGTCTGATCCGGGTTAATAATACCCCTTAGATTAGCAATAATCAATTTCCGGCACTTCGCCAAAATAAAAGAGCCGGCTTAAAGCCGGCTCTTTTATGGCTCAGGGTTTTCACCCGGGCCAAGGGCACTTTACTTGATGTGGGGAGGTTATTTAATAAAGCTTGAACGGTAAACGGCTTTCATCTCGTCACCTGTTAAAGCCTCGTTGAAGAGACAAATTTCATCCATCATACCCTTATAATCATAATAGCTTGAACTTCCGTAATTTCTTCTTCCAATGTAAAGGGGATCGGAATTCGTACTTAAATTAATTTCCATTTCCTTGGTGTAGACAGATTCTCCGTTTAAGTAAAACTCTGCACCGCTTTCTTTAATGACCATTCCTATATGGACCCATTCATTCTGCCGGATATCCATACCCCGGGTTATAATGTATTTACTGTAATTTGTGCCGCCGTCCGTATAGAAAAAAAGCAGCTCGTCGCGATAAAGTAAAAGATCATAATTGTCTTTGGTTGACCCCTTATCTATGATCTGCATAAACGTCCTGCCGTTGGATTTATTATAAATCCATGCCGAGAAACTAAATTCATTATTGAAGCTTAATGAACTGTCGTGATCGGCAACGAAGTATGAATTCATGTTCATAGAAGCTATTCTATTATTAGTTCCCTTTGTAATTGAAGCGTTTCCCATAACCCTTGCATGATTGTTATTAATCGGATCTTCAACAGTCTTAAAAGAAATATTTTCAAAATCATACTTTAGAACAAGTGATTGTTTTGCTCTATCATAGTTATACAGGGACGCTATATCTTCTCTGGAAAGTTTATTACCTATAATATTGAGTTTAGAAACGTCTTCGGCCAACAAATAGGTCATATCAAGGCTGTATTCAAATCCGTTTAATGTAAAGGTTTCTTCACCGTAAACATGTTCGAATTCAACTGCCGTTTCATCCTCTCCTTCCCCGTCCGTATATACTTTTAAATTTTCAGCATCCAAAGTCATTGCAAAATGAATAAGCTCTGCCTCCTGTGAAGTACTCAATTGTTTAAAAAGAGTCGGCGGTTCTAACGGAGGGGGCGGCGTGGGTGTACCGCCGGAATTTCTACCGGATGGACCGCCGAAAAGCAACATAACTGCGGCCTCCTGAAAGGCTTCTAACTCTTCTTGGGTAACCCATGAAGTAATTGAGATTGCATTGTCCACAAACTTAGATTCCTTATCAAAAGGTGTATTTGGCACCGTAAATCCCGAATCTTCTTCATAGTCGCCCGGGACATAAGCATCTGGAATTACAGACTGATTACCGCAGCCAATTATCAGAAATGAGATTAACAGGCTTAAAAATATTACTACCAGATTTTTGTTGTATCCGCTTTTCATAACTTTCCTCCCATCAAGTTTCGTAACTTTAAAAAGCAACTAGCGTGCCAAATACGAAATTATTATAAGGACGCAACTTGTTGATTTTATACAATAAAAATGAATTGAGTATGCGGGTTATTTTTATACCGAGTATTACTACACCCACCATTTCTATGTTTCACACGTAACTCATCAGAATAAAAAGAAGTATCAAAAATTTCCCTGTACATCGAAACCGGGTAGGAATATACTGGTTAAAATGTTCCGTATAGATGATCACAGGATACAAACCTCGCTCGATTTAATCAGATCCTCAGTAATAAAAGACTTAAACCGAAGACTCTTTCACAGGCTCAACAATAAAATATGCATAGCTATGACCAATCTTGAGCTGTTACATTTAAGCAAAATAAATACGGATTCTCCCGATTATCTTGAAACAATAGAAGAAACCCTAACGGCTACGAGAAGCTTTAGTGAACTTATAGAAAGTGTTTCATTTTTTTTAAAGGCTGCCGAAATTGACAGGGAAGCCCTTCCCTTTAAAGAAGCCGTTAAAAAATTCAATGACCTTATTTCATCCGGCATTGTAAACAATTTGAAATTTGAGCATGAAAACCTTGATAAGATTAGCACAGAAGGCTACATAGTTGCAGATACGTTCTTCTTGATACTTTTCACTGCAAACAGATTAATCGATATAAAAGAAAAACAATTAAATGTTTCATTAAAGGGGGACAACGGCAAAATTGTCCTGGTTTTTCCAAAATCCGACTTCTACGATATAGGGCGACTTAACAATACCGAAAAAAGCGATAAACCGGATACGGTTAAATCACTGTTTTTATCACTTATTAAACATCTAAATGCCGAAATTTCAACGGTTGAAAATACATCGGGCAAATATGTTAACATAAATATACCTGTGAAAAGGGATTAAAATGGAAAGAAAGCCCCGCATTTTAATAGTTGACGATGAAGCCGATGTAAGAAAATCATGCAGAAAAATACTTGCAATGCATGAATTTGAAATATTTGAGGCTGAAGATGCTCAACAGGCGCTTGTATCGTTAGATAATGAGAAAATCGACATTGTACTGCTCGATATAAACCTGCCCGATCACTCAGGGATGGACATTCTTTCAGAAATAAAATCAAAATACGGATATACAGAAGTCGTAATGATGACTGCCTTCGGAACAATAGATAACGCCATACAGGCGTTGAAAATAGGAGCCTACGACTTCCTTACAAAACCATTTCAGGATATTGAGGCATTACCCAGAACCGTTAATAAGGCCTTTGAAAAAAAAATATTGATTGAGAAGACAAGGAAGCTTGAAAATGAGCTTTTCGATAAATACAGCTTTTCAAATATAATAGGTAAAAGCCCCTCAATGAAAAACGTTTTTACGACAATCAGCGATGTTTCCTACAGCTCATCGACCGTTCTTATTCAGGGTGAAAGCGGAACCGGGAAAGAGCTTGTTGCCAAGGCGATTCATTACAACAGTCCCAGGAAGGATAAGGAACTAATAGCCTTCAATTGTTCCGCGCTTACAGGTTCTCTTATTGACAGTGAGTTATTCGGACACGTAAAAGGCTCTTTTACGGGAGCGATAAACGATAAAATGGGTTTATTTGAAGCAGCAGACAATTCAAGCATATTCCTTGATGAAATCGGAGATATGCCTGTAGAAACACAGGTAAGACTGTTAAGGGTTTTAGAAGAAAATGAGGTAAAGGCCGTCGGAAGCGTCGCATCTAAAAAGGTAAATGTAAGGGTAATTGCGGCTTCAAACCAGGACTTAAAAAAACTCGTTGAAGAAAAAAAATTCAGGGAAGATCTATACTATAGATTGAGCGTTATAGTGATTGATTTACCGCCTTTAAGAAACAGAAAGGACGATATCCCGGTTCTGGCCTATCATTTTTTAAAAAAATACAATGAAAGAAACAATAAGAACATCTCCCACATCTCTTTGGAAGTTATAAGAATACTCGAGTCACATCCGTGGCAGGGAAATGTCCGCGAGCTTGAAAACGTAATTGAAAGGGGAGTAGTAGTATCGAAGGGAGATACGCTTGAAGTGCAGGATTTGCCGGTAAATTTAGTGCCTGAAAGAACGCTTATTCATAGAAATATTGACTCAAAGGCCATATCGCTTAACGAAATGAGTTTTAAGGAGGCTAAATCAAGAATTGTGGACAGCTTTGCAAAGGAATATTTTTCATCCATACTTTCCGATGCAAACGGAAATATCAGCCGTGCGGCCGAAAGGGCTCAGGTTGAAAGAAGCAATCTAAAGAAACTTCTTAAAAAATATAATATCAAAACGGAAATTTTTAAGTCTTAAAGGCTCTCCAGAGCCCTGCTTACCTTCATTTTCAGAACTTTCTGCATATCCGATATAAGCTGTGACTTTGGAAAGTAATCATCGCAGCCCGAAACAACAAATCTTCTTATTGACTGTTCATCCTCCAGGCCGGAAAGAATGATAACAGGTATTACCTTCATCTCTTTTGAATGCTTGATGAACCTGCATACCTGTTCCCCGCTGACATTGGGCATATTTGAATCTATAATAACAAGGTCCGGCTTGACGGTTGTTATCATCTTAAGGGCCTGTGAACCGCAACTTGCAGTATAAATTTCAAAGCCTTCGTCCTTTAACAAATTTGAAGTTATATGTAAAAAAAGATCGTCATCATCGGCTAGAAGTATCTTAATTTTCTTTTTGTTATTTTTTTCCTCTGACATAATGCCTCCCCGGTTTCACTTTTTGCTAGATATCTTTCTTCGCATAAAACGTGCCAGGAAAGCGTTTTTTCTTGCAGAAGTAACTGATTGTAATAATTTGGCTTTTTTAAAGCTCTGGATTATTTATTTATTTTTAGGGTATTTTTTTACACAATTTGAAGTAAATATTGATTTTCTGGAAGTTTATTTTTACCCACCTATACCCCATTGATGTTCATGACTGCAAACATTTAATCTTTTTGACTTTTTTATGTCCTCTGAATATAGTGACCGGATATTTCATACTTATCGATGTTTCTCAGCAAGTAGTTGTGTAGGCTGTTTTTTATATTTGGGTTCAAGTTATTCATTTTATAAGTTTTCACTATAAGGAGACGGCTTTGAACAAAAAATCCGATAATAACTCTTCCGTCGATTGCAACTTACTTTTTAACTCTATCAATTCCTTAATTAATTATCATGCTAACTGTAAAACCCTGGAGGATTTTGCCAAGAAATGCCTCTCCTTATCCGAAGAAATAACAGGCTCTAAATTTGGATTTATAGGTACGGTCAACGAAAGGGGCAAATTCGATACTATTGCTCTATCAGACCCCGGAATGATTGAACGCAGTATAGCCGAAGAAAAGGCAATTATTATGATCAGCGATATGGAGATTAGGGGAATCTGGGACAGGGTAATTCTGGAGAGAAAACCGTTATTTATAAATGATACGGCCTCAGACCCGGATAAGGTCCTTACTCCGAATGGACACGCACAAATAAAATGCTTTTTAGCAGCCCCCCTTAAAAGGAACGGCAAAACCATCGGAATGATTGCCCTTGCAAATAAAGAGGGCGGATATAATCAATACGATGTCGAGTCAATTTCAAGGATTGCATTTGCACTTCAGGAACTACTTGAAAGCAAAAGAAAAGAGATCGAGCTTAACTCTTTACATGAGCAATTACGCATACACGAAGAAGAACTGGAAAGTCTCGTTGAAAAAAGAACAGGGGAGATATATGCCCAGCATAAGCAATTTTTAGCAATTTTAAATAATTTTCCGGAAGTAATGTACATCGCTGATCCTAATACCTATGAAGTCCTGTACATAAATAAAGAATTTAAAAACTTGCTGGGAGAAGACCCCACAGGGAAACTCTGCTATGAAAAATTTCAGGGATTGGATAAACCATGCGATTTTTGCACCAACGATATAATACTAAAAACCGGCAAGCCTCATATATGGGAATTTCATAATAAACTGATAAATAAGCATTTTCTTATAACTGCTCAACTTATCAAGTGGCCGGATGGCAGAGATGTCCGATTTGAGATCGCGACTGATTTTACCGGCAGGGGAAAAGCAAAGGAGTTGAAAAACTCTTTGCTCCATGCCGACAGACTAATTGTTATTGGCCAATTGGCGGCCGGAGTGGCCCATGAAATAAACAACCCCGCAGCATTTATAATGGCCAATATTACTAACATGCAAGCGGCTATTTCGGAAATAAAAAACACCTGCAATGCAATCAGAATTTGCTTGGATTATGAAGAAGCTGAAACAATAAGAGAAAGATTAAAGGATATTATGTCGGGAAGCAATGTGTACGGAGTTATTAACGATACCGAAGAAATCATAAAAGAAACTTTCGACGGTATCGACAGGATAAGGTCAATAGTTAAAGATCTTAGAATATTTTCCCGCATTGAAGAGGAAAGGCTGGAGCTTACATCAATCAATGAAATAATAGATATAGCGGCAAACATGACCTATAACGAAATAAAGCATAAGGCAAGGCTTGAAAAAAATCTCAATAAATTACCCCTTATAATAGCGGACAAAAGCAAACTTGTTCAGGTAATTATTAATTTACTTTTAAACTCGGCCCAGGCAATTAAAAAGGGTCAAGCAAACGAGAACAAAATAAGAATTATTAGCCAGGTTGTGGAAAACAACATTATTGTAAGAATAGAAGATACCGGTACCGGAATACCTGAAGAACTGCTACCCCGTATTTTTGAACCCTTCTTTACAACAAAGCCCAAGGAAGAGGGTACCGGCCTTGGGCTGGCATTATGTGCCGATATAATCAACAAGCATAAAGGGGATATCAGCATTGTAGAAACATCGAAAAACGGCACATCCATTGAAGTAAAAATTCCATTTGATAATAATCCGGCAGATAAAGGTAAAAATATAACTCGGGAAGACAAATTAAGTAAGATTATAAAAAAGAAAAGGATTTTACTTATCGATGATGAAGCTCTTTTGTTGAAAGCATATAAACGAAACCTTCAAAGAGACTATGATGTGTCTACTTGTGAGAGCAGCGAAGAGGCATTAGAATTGCTAAAGCGGGATCAAAACTTCGATCTTATTCTTTGCGATATAGTTATGCCCGGAATGAGCGGCTTAGACCTTTATAAAATTTTGCAAAAAGATTATAACGATCTTTCAAAAAAGGTAATATTCTGTTCAGGCAGTGGATTTGGAGCGACATCTAAAGTCCTCTCAGAATCTTATAATAATATTTACCTCCAGAAACCTATATCTATGGCAAAATTAAAGGAATCTATAGAAAAAGAAATAAAAAAACCTAATTAGGCGGGGGATCCTATATGGCAACAATTCTTATTATTGAAGACGAGATAACTACAGTAAAAATAATTAAAAAGGAGCTTGAAAAGAATCAGTTCAGCGTTATCTACGCTGATGATGCATATAGAGGTGCAGAACTTGCGTTAAAAGAGAAACCCGATCTGATAATTCTTGATATGATGTTGCCCGCAGGAGGAGGATTGACCGTTTTAAAGCGGGTAAAAATGGGATCTAAAACCAGAGATATTCCGGTTATCGCTCTTACCGGTGTCCAGGACGATGATTTTAAAAAGAAGGCCATTGAAAAGGGAGTAGATATTTATTTAAAAAAACCTTATGATCCTGAAACTCTCCTTGATTCAATAAACAAGCTTATTTAACCGGGCTTTTCACCGAATTCTTTTTCATAGCACTCCGGACATATTCCATGGCTGAGCTTGGCATCGGAATGTGACGAAATATAATCTTCAACCTTTACCCAGTAATTCTTATCATCTCTTATTTTTTTGCAGTACATGCAAATGGGAAGCATCCCCTCTAACATTCTGACTTTTGAAAGCGCCTTTTCGAGTTTTTCTACATTTGCCCTTAACTCATTGTGAAGCTTTACGGTCTTTACACCGACATTGACCCTTTTTTCCAATTCCTGAGGATAAAAAGGTTTCGTAAGATAATCGTCGGCGCCTGCGCTGAATCCCTCTACCATATCAGAAAGTTCTGATTTAGCAGTAAGTACGATAATGTAGACATAATCCGATCTGTTTTCGGCGCGGATTTTCTTAATCAGGTCTATTCCGCTCATTCTCGGCATCATCCAGTCGGCTATAAGAAGCTGTGCCTTCGTCTTATTTAGCAGCTCAAAGCACTCATCTCCGTCGACAGATGAAATGACCTCGTGATTCCATTTTGTAAGAAACTTGGTTAGAAGAAGCCTTGATATTTTTTCATCCTCGGCGATAAGTATCTTCATTTATTTTCTTCCGACTTAACAGATTTAACAAACTCCATGAGCTTTTCTCTTTCAGTCTTTATTTTTTCAAATGTTGACGGAGCATTTGAAATATCACCGTTTTTGGCGGAAGATTCAAGGTTATCCGCAAGGTTGGCAAGCTCCTGAGCGCTCAAGTTTGCAGCTGCTCCCTTGATCTTATGGGCCTCACTTTTCACAATATCTATGTTAGTGTCCTTTATTGCTTTTTCAATTGATCCCAACTGCCCTTCGAGCAAAGCGTTGAACTCCTCAATTGTTTCAATCAGGAAATCCATATCGTTGCCGAATCTTACCAAGGCTTCCTCAAGATTGACCGGCGATTTAAAACCTGTACTTTTTTCCATATGTCCTCCTATTTCCTGCTGCTCATCCATTTTTTTATATATGGCATTCTTTATTAAGGTTATAAGTTTATGGTGATTAATCGGTTTTGTCAGATAATCGTCCATCCCTGCAGCCAGGCATTTTTCCTTATCTCCAGACATCGCATGTGCGGTTAAGGCGATAATGGGCGTATGCCTGTTTTCTTCGACTTCGAATTTTCTTATCTCGGCACATGCGGCAAGTCCGTCAAGAACGGGCATCTGGACATCCATGAGAATGAGATCATAGCCGTTCTTTCTGTGGGCCTCCAGAGCCTGCTTACCGTCACCCACACATTCAATGTTGAAGCCTGCCTTCTTAATTGTGGTCGTTATCAGCTTTTGATTTATCGGATGGTCTTCGGCAAGAAGTATTCTAAAGCGAAACTTTCTGGATTCCTTTAAGCTGTGCCGGGTAATAATAGGTTTGTCTTTTTCCTTTTTATCCTCTTTAAGATCTAAAAGTGTCATGATCATATCGAATAGCGTTGACTGTTTTACCGGTTTTGTAAGATAACCCTTACAGTTTACGTTTTCGAATTTCTCCACGTCTCCGCGCATTCCCATTGATGTAAGGATTACCACATCCGAATCGGCCAGTTCCCTATCATCAAAAATTCTCCTGGATGTTTCATATCCGTCAATTCCGGGCATTTGCATATCCATGAAAACTATTCTGAATGGAGATCCTTGCTTTTTGGCCTGTTTCATAACCTCAATGGCCTTGTACCCGTTATCTACGGTCGTTGGGGAACATCTGAAAAGTTCAATCATTTTTGAAAATACTTTTCTGTTTGTCTCGTTATCATCAACTACAAGAATCTTGAGGCCCTCTATTTGTTTGGGCAGAACGGGAGGCATCGGAGCTTCTTTTTGCTTTTTCATTGCCAGATCAAACCAGAAAGTTGAACCCTTTCCCTCTTCGCTTTCAACCCCTACTCTGCCGAACATTAACTCTACAAGCTGTTTTGTAATTGTAAGCCCAAGTCCTGTTCCTCCAAATTTTCTGGTTGTAGATCCGTCGGCCTGAGTAAAGCTTTCAAATACCAGAGATTGTCGGTCGGGTGAAATACCCATGCCTGTATCTACTACAGAAAAATGCAAAGTCGCCATAACGCCCGATTCCTTTTTAAGTTCGACCTTTACGATCACTTCTCCTTTTTCCGTAAACTTTATCGCATTGCCGACAAGATTAATAAGAACCTGTTTTATCTTGCCTGGGTCACCCCTTAAAAGCGAGGGGACCTCCGGATCCACAAAAAATATTATCTCAAGACCCTTTTTGGCCGCGTTAACGGCCATCATGTCCTGTACATTTTCAAAAAGTGAACGAAGATCGAAATCAACGTTCTCAATGGTCATTTTACCGGCTTCTATTTTAGAAAAGTCCAGTATATCGTTAATTATGCCCAAAAGGCTTTCTGCCGAATCCTTTACAGCCTTTAAATACTCGCTTTGCTCTTCGTTTAGATCGGTTCCCGACAGAAGTTCGGCCATACCGATTATGCCGTTCATGGGCGTACGAATCTCATGGCTCATGTTGGCCAA